>NZ_QTMZ01000026.1:0-80675 GCF_003602935.1 Bacteroides sp. AM54-2NS | reverse complement strand
TAACCTTTTATTTTATTATTTTCTATACTATCTCCTTTTTTATCTATAAAAAAAATAACAAAGTTATAAATCTACCCTCACCCACCCCTCACCCTTGACCCATATCTTATAATAAAAAGATAACGGGGAATCTTAAAAACTCAATCATCTTTTTCAGATTTGCCACAACGTTTCCAGAATACTCCATTATTTTATTCAAAACGGTACCGGCATGAACAAGATTCCCCTCTGTATCCTCTGCGTCCTCCTCTGTGGTGAATAAATGAACTTTATAAAGCGACTATTGTTTTCTTCAAACCTAAACTTTTAACGAATAAGCATTATGAAGATACAGACGGGACGAGGAACAATTCCTCTTATCACTTTAATTGCCATTTGGTCTATTTCGGCATTGACTTCATTGCCGGGACTCGCTGTTTCACCTATATTGGGTGACCTTACAAAGATATTTCCGAAAGCTACGGATCTGGACATACAGATGTTGACATCACTGCCATCATTGCTCATCATACCTTTTATATTGCTGGGTGGTAAACTGACGGAGAAAGTCGATTATGTCCGTGTATTGAAAGTCGGACTCTGGCTTTTTGCCGCAAGCGGTGTTCTGTATCTGATATCCAATCGAATGTGGCAGTTGATTGTGGTTAGTGCTCTGCTCGGCATCGGGTCCGGACTTATTATCCTTTGTCTACCGGATTGGTTTCCAGATATTTTGTGGGAACTTATCGGGTGAAACAGTTCGGGTTGAGTTCGGCCATAACTAATTTTACGTTAGTGATAGCAACTGCCGTGACGGGCTATCTGGCAGAAGTCAGTTGGCACCTGCCTTTTCTTGTTTATCTTCTTCCGTTGGTTTCCATTCTGCTGGTGGGACATTTGAAAGAAGACCGGTCCGGAGAAGCCGCTTTAACGGCATCTTCTTCGTCTGATACTGCTACTACTACGGCGGCAAATGTAGCAACTGCGAATGCGGCGACGGTGACTGTGCCGGAGACGAGTTCAGCGGACGACAGCAAAGCTGCCCGACAGTCTGCCATAGACATTGAAGGCAGTAAATATGGTATTCACATCAAGCATCTGATAGAATTGATGCTTTTCTATGGGGTGATTACATATATCGTAATAGTAGTGATCTTCAATCTGCCTTTCTTAATGGAAAAGCATCACTTTTCCAGCGGTAATTCCGGACTGATGATTTCGCTTTTCTTCCTGGCTATCACGGCTCCGGGCTTCTGTCTGGATAAAATTGTAGGCTTGCTTAAAGAACGTACGAAGGCATATAGCCTGTTGTCGATGGCATTGGGACTATTATTAATTTGGATAGCTCCGATAGAGTGGCTGATTATTCCCGGGTGTATTCTGGTCGGTTTAGGGTATGGCATTATCCAGCCCATGCTTTATGACAAGACCACGCAGACCGCATTACCGCAAAAGACCACATTAGCTTTGGCATTTGTGATGATGATGAACTACCTGGCTATTTTGCTCTATCCCTTTATCGTCGATTTTTTCCAGTGGGTATTCCATACCCAATCGCAAGAGTTTCCGTTTATCTTTAATCTGCTGATTACTGTTGTTACTCTTTTCTGGGCATATAGGCGCCGTCATACCTTTTTGTTTAACGACCAATTGAAATAAAAAATGAAGAATAAGAAACTGGAAGCCAATCTTAGCATGGCCGTCTCGAAAGTTTTTAGCGGGTTAAATATGAATGCCCTGAAGTATCTTCTGCCTTTGTGGATGAGTCCGCTGACAGGAGCAACCCTTCGCTGCACGTTTGCGGCAGCAGCCTTTTGGGTAATCGGGTGGTTTATGCCTCCGGAAAAATCATCCGCCAAAGATAAATGGCTCCTTTTCCTGTTGGGGGCCTTGGGACTTTATGGCTTTATGTTTCTCTACCTGGCGGGATTGAGTAAAACAACTCCTGTTTCCAGTTCCATTTTTACCAGCCTCCAGCCTATTTGGGTTTTTCTCATGATGATATTCTTTTATAAGGAGAAGGCGACCACTAAAAAAATAATAGGAATTTCTATCGGTCTGATAGGAGCATTGGTTTGTATTTTAACCCAGCAAAGTGATGATTTGGCGTCCGATGCTTTCACGGGAAATATGCTTTGTCTTCTTAGCTCTGTGGTATATGCTGTCTATCTGATTCTTAGTCAGCGTATCTTGACTGCCATCGGAGCAATAACCATGTTGCGCTATACCTTTTCCGGTGCTGCCGTATCTGCTATAATAGTAACGTTCATTACGGGATTTGATGCTCCGGTATTTTCCATGCCGTTCCATTGGACACCTTTCCTTATACTGATGTTCGTATTGATTTTCCCGACCACTATCAGTTATATGTTGTTGCCTGTCGGTTTGAAATATCTGAAGACAACGGTGGTTGCTATATATGGTTATCTGATTCTGATTGTGGCAACTATTGCCTCCCTTGCTTTGGGACAAGACCGTTTTAGCTGGACGCAGACGTTTGCCATTATTTTTATCTGTATCGGAGTTTATTTGGTAGAAGTTGCCGAAAGTAAGGAGCGATAAAAGTTTCTCGGTGTGGAACAGGTTGTTCCTCGGTGAGGAACACTTCGTTTCACACCGAGGAACACTTTGTTTCAAGGCATGGAACAAAAAAAGAGCGTCCTTCACAGAACGCTCTTGCTTATTTCATCATCATGTTTTATAGAGAGGAGTTGATTGCTTGTGCTATGGACTTGAATTCTTCATCCGACAATTTCAGTTTCGGATTCGAGAACAACATATCCGATTCCTTTTGAATAGGAATTAAATGAATATGTGCATGAGGAACTTCCAGTCCGATAACCGCTTCGCCCACCTTTTTACAGGGGAAAGCTTTTTCAATGGCACGGGCCACTTTCTTTGCAAATACATGCATAGCAGCCAGGTCCTCATCGCTCAAATCGAAAATATAGTCTACTTCCTGTTTGGGCACCACCAATGTGTGTCCCTTTACCAACGGATTGATATCGAGAAACGCAAAAAACTTTTCGTTTTCCGCCACCTTGTAGCAGGGGATTTCGCCTGCGATGATTCTACTGAATATTGTTGCCATAACTTTTATTGATAAATGAAGGCAAGCCCCACAAGGAGACCTGCCTTTACGTTAAATTGATATGTTTACTACTTCCAATGCAATTTTGCCTTGTGGAACAGTGATTTCGGCTACATCACCCACTTTCTTGCCAAGCAGACCTTGTGCAATCGGGGTGTTAACGGAAATTTTTCCTTCCTTCAGGTTAGCTTCACTTTCGGAAACGATGGTATAAGTCATCTTCATACCGTTCTTTACATTCTTCAGTTCCACTTTATTTAAAATCTGCACAGAATCTGTTTTCAGCTTAGATTCATCAATGATTTTTGCGTCTGCAATGGTAGCTTTCAATTTGTTGATGCGCATTTCAAGCATACCCTGCGCCTCTTTGGCGGCATCGTATTCTGCATTTTCCGACAAGTCTCCTTTATCTCTGGCTTCGGCTATTGCCGCAGAGATCTTCGGGCGTTCCACTGTTTCCAGTTCCTTCAGTTCCGCCATCAGTTTCTTGTAACCTTCTTCTGACATATAAGCCATGATGTTTTCCTCCTTTAATTGTTTTAAATGGTCATATAAACAAAAAAGAATTCCAACATGAGCCATGTTGGAACCCTCTTATCATTATTTCTTTGCAAAGATAGACTTTTAAGTGATACGTGTCAAGTGAAAAAAGATGCTATGTAACATATTTAAATGAAATATGCTAAATTATAACAACTTAGAGCAATGACTTGACAGCTGCTTCCAAATTCTTGATATCTTCGCCACGAAGCTTCAATTCGTTGTTACGGTTAATCAAAAAGATAGATGGAACTTGACGAACATTATATACAGCCACGTTGGTAGAATACACTCCGTTTCCATCGCGTACACAAACCCAAGGAAGGTTGTCTGCCGCAGTTTTCCAGTAGTGTTCGTCCGCATCGAGAGATACCTGGTATATTTCCAGTCCTTGTTTTGCGTATTCATTATATAGTTCGCGAAGCATCAGGTTGTGAGGAGATCCGGCAGGCGACTGGAATACAGAGAAATCGAGCAATACGACTTTTCCTTTTAGGTCGGTCAGTTTGCGCACATTTCCTTTCACGTCACGCAGGGCGATGTCGATAATTCCGGTTTCCACTATTTTCTCTTGAGGAATCTCCAATGCTTTCGCCTGTGGCTGGCGTGTGTTCTTCATCCCCTTAATTACAATATTATAAAGGTTCTTGGAACGTACGGCATGAGGGAACGCATTGTTGAGGCTCGTAGCAACAGCAGCGAAGCATTTCACATCATCTTTATTGTTCAACGGATCGAATATCAGGTAATTATTGAGTTTTTGGAACAGGGCAAAGTAAGCGGCTGCCGTGTTGGGAGCAGCGAAAATATAGTTCACTTTGACATCTTCCTTGTAATTGTTGAGCAACGTTGCCAGACTGTCTTCAAACACATCATGCCCCATTCTGTTACTGCGTAAAGCTGCCAGCAAGTCGTCCACCTCTTTTTGCAGGCGGATCTGCTTCAGCGTCAGCTCTTTTATCTTGTTGCTGTTTTCCGAACCTTCCACCGTGTAAGTTGTGGAGAAATCCACATACGGCGCTTTGATCTGAATCGTTTCGATAGAATCTACAGAAAAATTGATGATTTTGTCGTCAATCCGCAAGCGATAAAATTCGGGTGATTCGGGACGAGGCTGCTTGAAACTGAATGTACCTTCCCCCTTCAGCTTCACTGAATCGAGCGGAACAATACCTTCCAGACCGGAAGCTTCGAGATAAAGCATTTTACCATCGGCTCCTGATACATCCCCGTTCACCTGGAATTTAGGACCGGAACTACAAGCAGTAATAGTAAGTGCGGCGAGCGCTGCAAAAGTAACCTTTTTCATATAGTGTGTGTTATTAACGAGATGCAAATATACTTCTTTTCGAGATTAGTCAAAGCATTTTGCCGGGTTCTTCATCCTAATTTTGAAAAAAAATCAGTTCACCACTAACTTTTTACCTCATTTCCACCTGATTACCACGATAAATGTATATCTTTGCAGGAATTTTGAAAGAAAAAGTATAGATAAAACAATTTTTATGATTAACCCAATTGTTAAGACAATCGAGTTACCTGATGGAAGAACCATCACACTCGAGACGGGAAAGTTGGCAAAACAGGCAGACGGTTCTGTAATGCTTCGCATGGGCAACACCATGTTGTTAGCTACTGTTTGTGCCGCTAAAGATGCAGTTCCCGGAACAGATTTTATGCCTTTACAGGTAGAGTACAAAGAAAAATTTGCGGCATTCGGCCGTTTCCCTGGTGGTTTCACCAAGCGAGAAGGTAGAGCTTCTGATTATGAGATTCTGACTTGCCGTCTTGTAGACCGTGCTCTCCGTCCTTTATTCCCCGATAATTATCACGCAGAGGTATATGTGAACATCATCCTCTTTTCTGCTGATGGTGTGGATATGCCGGATGCATTGGCAGGACTTGCCGCTTCTGCAGCACTTGCCGTTTCAGATATTCCTTTCAACGGACCGATCTCTGAAGTGCGTGTAGCGCGTATCGACGGTCAGTTCGTTATCAATCCTACTTTTGAACAACTGGAAAAAGCTGACATGGACTTGATGGTAGCCGCTACTTATGAGAACATCATGATGGTAGAAGGTGAAATGCATGAAGTATCTGAAGCTGAATTGCTGGAAGCAATGAAAGTGGCTCACGAAGCTATCAAGATTCATTGCAAAGCGCAGATGGAGTTGACTGAAGAGGTTGGAAAAACTGTAAAACGTGAATACAACCACGAAGTAAACGACGAAGACTTGCGCAAGGCTGTTCGCGAAGCATGTTACGACAAGGCTTACGCAGTTGCCGCTTCCGGAAACAATAACAAACACGAACGTTTTGCTGCTTTCGAAGCGATCCGCGAAGAATTCAAAGCTCAATTCTCTGAAGAAGAGTTGGACGAAAAGGCTGCATTGATCGACCGTTACTACCACGATGTAGAAAAAGAAGCCATGCGCCGTTCTATTTTGGACGAAGGTAAGCGTCTGGATGGTCGTAAGACTACCGAAATCCGCCCGATCTGGTGTGAAGTAGGTCCTCTGCCTGGCCCTCACGGATCTGCTATCTTTACTCGTGGTGAAACACAGTCATTGACTTCTGTTACTCTGGGTACAAAACTGGATGAGAAGATTATCGACGATGTTTTGGAACACGGAAAAGAACGTTTCTTGTTACATTATAACTTCCCTCCTTTCTCTACAGGCGAAGCAAAAGCACAACGTGGTGTAGGCCGTCGTGAAATCGGTCACGGTCACTTGGCTTGGCGTGCTTTGAAAGGACAGATTCCTGCTGACTATCCGTATGTAGTACGTGTGGTTTCAGATATCCTCGAATCTAACGGTTCTTCTTCTATGGCTACCGTATGTGCCGGCACATTGGCATTGATGGATGCAGGTGTGAAGATCAAGAAACCGGTATCGGGTATCGCTATGGGATTGATTAAGAATCCGGGCGAAGAAAAATATGCTGTATTGTCTGATATCCTGGGTGACGAAGACCACTTGGGAGATATGGACTTCAAGGTGACCGGAACAAAAGATGGTATCACTGCTACACAGATGGATATCAAGGTAGACGGTCTGTCTTACGACATTCTGGAACGTGCTTTGAACCAGGCTAAAGAAGGACGTATGCATATCCTTAATAAGATTACTGAAACAATTGCTGAACCACGTGCCGACCTGAAAGAACATGCTCCACGTATCGAAACGATGACAATTCCTAAAGAATTCATCGGTGCTGTGATCGGCCCTGGTGGAAAGATCATCCAAGGTATGCAGGAAGAAACTGGTGCTGTGATTACTATCGAAGAAATTGATGGTATGGGACGCATCGAAGTTTCCGGAACAAACAAGAAATGTATTGATGATGCAATGCGCATGATTAAAGCAATCGTTGCTGTTCCTGAAGTAGGCGAAGTTTATAAAGGTAAAGTTCGTTCTATTATGCCTTATGGTGCATTTATCGAATTCTTGCCGGGCAAGGATGGTTTGCTGCACATCTCCGAAATTGACTGGAAACGTCTGGAAACAGTAGAAGAAGCCGGAATCAAAGAAGGTGATGAAATCGAAGTAAAATTGATTGATATCGATCCGAAAACTGGTAAATTCAAACTTTCACGCAAGGTATTGTTGCCAAGACCGGAAAAGAAGTAAGAAAGCGATAGCTTCTATATATAATGAAGGCTGTTTCAAATTTAATTTTGAAACAGCCTTCTTTTTTATTAGTATCCTCCGGAGTTGAACTGTTTTATATATAGAGTTAGTATATATTAGATTTATCCAGTTTATTAAAACCTTTAAAAAGATGAAAGACACCTTATTATATCCTCCCCAAAAAAGAATCGGAAAGTACCCCCATACTTCCCGATTCGAAACAGTCAAAAATCGACCTTAATCAATTTATTAACTTAACACGTCGCAAAGATATGAGAAAAATTTCTTTGAAAGAGCTTTTTTATTTAAAAAGTTTATGATACAGGCAAATATACCTGTTAATAAGGTCGTTTTTCTTGCTTTAAAACCAAAGCTTCACTCCTTTTAAAGGAACGACCCCTTCCTTTAAAAGGAAGAGGCCGTTGGTTCTAAAGAAATCTGGTGGGGTGTTTATATAGAAATTTGGATTAATGATTTTTCAATTATATAAATCCGTTTACAAGTTTGTTTTATACTCCTCTTTTATTCGTATTATGTGTGCGAAGTTCTTTTCCAGTAATTCATTTAACTCATAATCTGAAAAACAAGCTCCTAAATAGATCGTGCTTTCTGCTTCAAAATCAAATGATTCGTTGTCTTCATTCACCACAATCTCAATTTTTCCTTGTGCATCTGTAGAGATCACTGCATTGTATTTAGTCATCAATTCTTTGAGCTCTTTTATGAACCTGTATTCTTTATTTGTCAATATTCTTTTCATGTTCGTAAGCTCTTTTGTTTTGTTGTCCTTTTGTGCGGTAAAGTTCGTGATAATTTAACACATTATACGCTGTTTGAAGTATTCATTTTATTCTATTTGTCAGGTTGTAATATTCATTTTATCCATATTATCACATCTATTCGTTTTTTTCGTATATTTGCTTCGAGCGAAACTTTTCATTTGTATATTTGTTGGATTTTAAAAAGAAAGAAAATAAAAATGGAAACAGAAGAATTGACAATTGGGAGAGTCCATCACGGACGCAATATACGTCGTACCCGTATTGAAAAGAATATGAACCAGGAGGGTTTGAGTGAATTAGTACATCTCTCACAACCTGCTGTTTCTAAATATGAGAAGATGAAGGTGATTGATGATGAGATGTTGCAACGCTTTGCACGTGCATTGAATGTCCCTTTCGATTATCTCAAGACTTTGGAGGAGGATGCACAGACGGTGGTGTTTGAAAATAATACGGTGAATAATTCAGAACAAAGTGCAGGTGGGGCAAACATCAGCATGGGTATAGTTAAGTCTGATACCGAAGATAGTATTAATGATAGTCGAGTTAACAACTTCAATCCTATCGACAAAATCACTGAACTCTACGAGCGTCTTTTAAAAGAAAAGGATGAAAAGTATGCAGCATTAGAACGCCGTTTGCAGAATATTGAAAAAAGTCTGCAGAAATAAGAGACAGATAAATTGAAAGGAATCGCAATATGATGAAACAAATACCTTACGGAATAACTGATTTTAGCCGAATTCAGAAAGAGAATTATTATTATGTAGATAAGACAATGTTCATTGAAAAAATAGAGATGCAACCGCCTTATCTGTTTCTGATACGTCCTCGTAGATTTGGGAAGAGTCTGACTTTGGCTATGTTAGAGGCCTATTATGACGTAAATCATGCTGAACAGTTTGACGAGTTGTTTGGTCAGCTATACATAGGTCGGCATCCGACGAAGCTTCACAATCAGTTTCTCATCATGCGATTTAATTTTTCGGAAGTGAGTTCCAATGTCAACGAAGTAGAGCTATCGTTTAAGCTGCATTGTTGTAGCAAACTTAAAGATTTTGTCTTTAAGTATGAAGATTTGTTAGGAAAAGAAATTTGGGATGTTCTTGATGAGAAAATACAAGAAGAACCCGGTGCTTTTCTGTCTGCGATTAATTCCTATGCTACCCGTAAGAAAAATATTCGTATTTATTTACTCATTGATGAATATGATAATTTCACCAATACCATTCTTTCAACTTACGGTACGGAATTTTACAGGAAAGCAACGCATGGCGAAGGTTTTATTCGTGGCTTCTTTAACGTGATAAAATCCGCTACTACCGGAACCGGAGCTGCTCTTGAACGGTTGTTTATTACCGGAGTGAGTCCGGTGACGATGGATGATGTAACTAGTGGCTTTAACATCGGAACCAATATCACAAATGATTCATGGTTTAATGATTTGGTTGGATTCAGTGAGAATGAGTTGCGTGAGATGCTGGAATATTATAAAGAGCAGGGAGTACTTCAAGAATCTATAGATGAAATAGTTGCCATGATGAAACCCAATTATGACAATTATTGCTTTAGTGAAGATACATTGGAACAGTGTATGTTTAATTCTGACATGGCACTTTATTTTCTGAAATCTTTTGTACTTCATCATAAAAAGCCTAAAGAAATTGTAGACCCTAACATTCGCACTGACTTTAACAAGTTGGCATACTTGATAAAATTAGATCATGGATTGGGAGAGAATTTTTCTGTTATAAAGGAAATAGCCGAGCAAGGAGAGATTATTACTGACATTGTTACTCATTTTTCTGCATTGGAGATGACGGACCCCAGTAATTTCAAGTCTTTATTATTCTATTTCGGACTTCTTTCCATCAAAGGTGTAGATATGGTGGGAAGACCCATCCTGCATGTACCGAATTTAGTTGTAAGAGAACAGCTTTTTAACTTCTTGATACAAGGCTACATCAAGCATGATATCTTTAAAATAGACATGAACAAGATGAGTGCTTTATTTGAGAATATGGCTTTCAGAGGAGATTGGAAACCTTTGTTCGATTTTATCGCCAACGCTGTTCGTGAGCAAAGCCGTATTCGTGAATATATTGAAGGTGAAGCGCACATTAAAGGCTTCTTGCTTGCTTATTTAGGAATGTATCGTTATTATCAACTTTATCCGGAATACGAATTGAATAAAGGCTTTGCAGATTTCTTCTTCAAACCTAGTCTGTCGGTTCCCGTACTTCCTCCTTTCACCTATCTGCTTGAGGTGAAATATGCAAAAGCCGGTGCTTCGGAAAAAGAAATACGTGCCCTGCTGATGAGGCGCGCGAACAGTTACTTCGTTATAGTGAAGATGAGCTGGTGGCAGAAGCCAAGGCGAAAGGTGAACTGAAGTTAATTACTATTGTTTGGCGTAGCTGGGAGCTTGTTTTATTGGAGGAGGTAACTCTTTCTTAAGAAATAAGTACCATAAATGTTATTGTAAGGTTTGCGGTTCATCCATTTTACCTAATTCTTGAAATGCTGATAAATAAGGAGATAACAGATAAAAGTATAAAGTAAAATAAGGTGAAACCGATAAATCAATAGTTTATGTTACTTATAAACTTGTATCGGCAATTCTCCTTTCAATGCTCCTATGGCATTAAAAGCTAACGACTCCATTTCATTCTCTCCCGGATAAACATAGATGGGAGCCAGGAAAGAGATTCTTTTTTTCAGCCTTGAAACCACATAGTCCGAATAAGCGATTCCTCCTGTCAGGAGGATAGCATCTACTTTCCCGCAAAGTACAGTAGCACTGGCGCCTATCGCTTTTGCAACATTATAAATCATGGCGTCCAGTATTAATTCCGCCTTTTTATCTCCTTCTTCTATCGATTGGATGATGGCAGGCACATCGGTCGTACCTAAATGAGCAGTCAATCCGGCACGTCCGGAAATACGTTTCTTCAATTCGTCTTTGGTATGCTGACCGCTAAAACAAAGGTCGATCAGTTGACCGGCAGGAAGTGTGCCGGCGCGTTCCGGTGAGAAAGGGCCTTCGCCGTCCAACGCATTGTTGGCGTCGATGGCTCTTCCATGGTGATGGACTGCGACAGAAATACCTCCTCCTAAATGGCAGATGATTAAATCCAACTCTTCGTATTGCGTCCCTTGTTCTTTGGCGAAACGCCGCGCGATTGCTTTTTGGTTCAAGGCGTGCCAGATGGTAATTTTCGGCATTAACGGAGAACCTGTAATGCGGGCTATATCTTCCAGTTCATCCACCACTCCCGGATCAGCGATGAAAGCCGGGCAATCGGGTAGGGTGGCGGCCAGTTCACTGGCAATCAGTCCTCCTAAGTTGCAGGCATGGGTACGCATGGCATGCACTGTATCACGTTTCATGGCATCGTTCACCTCATACACTCCGCCCGGTATCGGTTTCACCAAACCTCCGCGTCCAATGATTGCGTCAAAGGAAAAAGGGATCTTGTTATTCTCCAATTCTTGTAATACCAGATTTTTCCGGAATTCAAACTGATCTATTACCTCGGGAAAAGCGGACAGTTCTTCTACGGAATGTTTTATATTGCTGATAAACAACGGAGTTTCGTTTTCGTAAACCGCAATCTTTGTAGAAGTAGAGCCGGGGTTGATAACCAGTATTTTCATGAATGGTGAGTTTTAAATGGTGAATTTAGAATGATGAGTTGGTGACCTGACTGGCCTGTTTTCTGCACTCGCAATCTCTTGACACTTGTAAGCATGCCATCGCAATGCTATAATATTTGGACAAGCCGGAATCGCTACGTGACGGAAGTACTACAGGACAAATAGGACCTTGCAGTAATCCTGCCATCTCTGCTTTTGCAAACAGGGAGACAGATTTGTAGAATGCATTGCCCGATTCGATGTTCGGGAATATCAGTACGTCTGCCTGTCCGTTGATAGGAGATACAATCCCTTTTATATCACCACTTGCCTGTTCGCACGCAGTACGTACATCCAGCGGGCCGTCAATAATCACATTTCCGAATTCTCCTGCTTCGGCAAGCTCTACGATATTCACATAATCTAATGAATGAGGGAACTTGGCACTCACTTTTTCCGTACAGTGAATCAAGGCGACACGCGGCTGCTCGATGCCAAAGTGGCGGCAGGTACAGATAGCATACCAAATCATCTCTATGCGTTGTTGTAGCGTGGGACGCGGAATGACCGCAGCATCCGAAAAGAAAAGCAGTTTATGATAAGTAGGAATTTCCATCACTGCCAGATGCGTGAGGATTTTTCCTTTCGGCAACAACCCTTTTTCTTTGTCGAGTATGGCATGCAATAAGTTGTCTGTATTGATAATCCCTTTCATCAAAATATCGGCTCCCCCTTCGCGAACGATACGGACAGCCTCGCGTGCCGCTTCGTCCGGATTTTCGATATGGATAGTTTTTACATATTCGGGATATTGTTTGAGCGTGGGATATTTCTTCAGAATTGTAGAATCTCCAATCATAAGAAATTCTGCAATTCCCTCTTCCAGCGCACGAGAGATGGCATACTCTGTGTTAGGATCGTTGGCACAGACCACGGCAATTCGTTTTCTATGGTTTAGCTTTTTGAGATGGGCCGTTAGCTGGGCAAAATTTAGAATAGGTTCCATAACGTTAGATTTTTAGCAAATATCAGAAAAATGATTGAAAAAATAACGATTATAACCCGAAAAAATGCATCCATTATGTAACATTTTGCTATATTTCATTTGTTTTGACTGTTGGATGTGCATGGAACCGTTTTTTCCTGTATTTTTGCAGATGAAAACAAATGCATCCGGGCAGTCTGGTATTTTATCAACGAAAGTCAATTAAATAAGAATATATATGGATATTCAATTTCCTCCCTTTTTGCAGAAAGGTGATAAAGTGGTTATTGTATCACCTCGAGTAAGATAGACCAACAATTTCTGAAAGGCGCCAAGAAACGGATAGAATCATGGGGCTTGAAAGTGGCTATGGGAAAATATGCCGGAAGTTCATCCGGGAGATATGCCGGAACAATCAGGCAACGGCTGAAAGATTTGCAGGACGCGATGGACGACCCTGAGGTGAAAGCTATTCTGTGTAGTCGCGGAGGGTACGGGGCGGTACATTTGATTGATAAAATTGATTTTACGGCTTTTCATGAACATCCGAAATGGTTACTGGGTTTTAGCGATATAACGGCGTTGCACAATCTGTTTCAGAAAAATGGATATGCTTCTCTACATTCGTTGATGGCCCGTCATCTTACGGTAGAACCGGAAGATGATCTTTGTACGAACTATCTGAAGGATATCTTATTTGGGAATATCCCTTCTTATACGTGCGAGAAGCACAAACTGAATAAGCAGGGGACTGCACAAGGCGTTTTGCATGGTGGTAATATGGCGGTAGCATACGGTTTGCGGGGAACTCCATACGATATTCCGGCAGAAGGGACGATACTGTTTATTGAAGATGTCAGCGAACGTCCGCATGCCATCGAGCGTATGATGTATAATTTGAAATTGGGAGGCGTACTTGAAAAACTGTCCGGACTGATTATCGGCCAATTTACGGAATATGAAGAAGACTGTTCGTTGGGTAAGGAATTGTATGCAGCTTTGGTGGATTTAGTAAAAGAGTATGATTATCCGGTCTGCTTTAATTTTCCGGTAGGACACGTGACTCATAATCTGCCGCTTATAAACGGCGCAAAAGTGGAACTTGTGGTCGGAAAGAAAAATGTGGAACTGAAGTTTATATGTTAATAAACCATTCCATCTGAACGATGCTGTGATGAAAATAACTAATTTTGAAGCCCTAATAGATGAAAGGACGATGAAAAAGAAAACTATGATAGTATTAATGAGTGCCTTTTTGTTATTATCAGCATTCTCTTGCGGAGGAGGTAATAAGGCAAATAGTACGAGTGAACAAAGCGAAGAGACAGCAGTGAATGTACCTCAATTTGATGCGGATAGTGCTTATTTGTATGTAAAGAATCAGGTGGATTTCGGGCCTCGTGTTCCTAATACAAAAGAACATGTTGCCTGTGGCAATTACCTTGCCGGTCAGTTGGAGGCTTTCGGTGCTCAAGTGACTAATCAATATGCAGATTTGATTGCTTATGACGGAACGTTGCTGAAAGCGAGAAACATTATCGGTTCTTATAAGCCGGAAAGCAAAAAACGAATCGCTCTGTTTGCACACTGGGATACACGTCCATGGGCTGATAACGATCCTGACGAGAAGAATCATAATACTCCGATTTTGGGTGCCAATGATGGTGCCAGTGGTGTAGGGGCTTTATTGGAAATAGCTCGCTTGGTCAATCAGCAACAACCGGAGTTAGGTATCGATATTATTTTGCTGGATGCAGAGGATTATGGTGCGCCGCAGTTCTATACGGGGCAGCATAAAGAGGAATTCTGGTGTCTCGGATCACAGTATTGGGCACGCAATCCTCATGTACAGGGATATAATGCACGTTTTGGCATCTTGCTCGATATGGTAGGGGGGGAAGGCAGCGTGTTTATGAAAGAGGGATATTCTGAAGAATTTGCTCCCGATATAAATAAGAAAGTCTGGAAAGCGGCGAAGAAGATTGGCAACGGGAAGACTTTTATGGATGGTAACGGAGGATTTGTTACCGATGACCACCTGTTCATTAATCGTTTGGCACGTATTAAAACAATCGATATTATTCCATATAATCAGGAGGGTGACTTTACTCCGACATGGCATACCGTCAATGACAATATGGAGCATATAGATAAGAATACATTGAAAGCAGTAGGCCAGACGGTATTGGAAGTGATCTATAATGAGAAATAACAGGATTAAATAATTATTTATAATGTCAATTAATGAATTACAGGACGAAGTGATTGCAGAATTCAGTGACTTCGACGATTGGATGGACCGTTATCAACTACTTATTGACTTGGGAAATGAGCAGGAATCACTTGAAGAAAAATATAAGACGGAACAAAATCTGATTGAGGGATGCCAAAGTAGGGTGTGGCTTCAAGCGGATGATGTAGATGGTAAAATCGTTTTTAAAGCGGAAAGTGATGCTTTGATAGTCAAAGGAATTATTGCCTTGTTGATTAAAGTTCTTTCAGGACATACTCCTGATGAAATCTTGAATACAGATCTTTATTTTATAGACAAGATTGGGCTGAAAGAGCATCTGTCGCCAACGCGTAGCATGGTTTGCTGTCGATGGTGAAACAAATACGAATGTATGCATTGGCATTCAAAGCAAAAGAGGGGAAGTGAAAAACTTCCCTTTTTTTATGGTTGCTTTTTGGAAGTCAGATTGTTCATGGTCAGTATGGTGCAGATAAGTAGCAGGATTGAACCGACCAGAGCGACGAGATACGGGCTACCGTTAATCAGGTCATCCATATTCTCGGCTTCGGGATATTTGATGCTAAGATATACGGATAGCGAGTTGTTGAGCACGTGCATGAGTATACAAGGTATCAGGCTGCCTGTTTTGTAATAAGTCCATGCCAGCAGGATACCGATCAGAAATGCGGGAAGGATCTGGGCTGGATTTATATGAAAGACGCCGAACAGAAGCGCGGAAATCAGAATGGCTTTAGTCGGATTGTATTGTTGAAGTAAAGCGCGGGTGATTGCTCCGCGAAACAAGATTTCTTCAAGTACAGGACCGATGATAGCTATTGCAAGAATACCGCCCCAACCGGATTGGAGAATGTCGAAAGATTGCTCCATGATGTTGGGTATCCAGTCTAGCAGTCCCATAAGTGCAGATACCAGAAAGCCAGCGGTGAGAATAGCCAGCCCGCTACAAATTAGGAATGGCACTGATACAGGCGACCATGTCGCTTTCTTTTTACTGATATAGCCGGCTTTCCATAGATAAATACCCATCATAATCTGACCGGCTAATTGGGCCGGAATCATAATCATTTGCGTCAGAGCAACCTGATCCAAATCTCCTGTGGTGACTAACAAATAGATTGTACAGGGAATCATAATCAGGATAGGGGCGACAATCTGCGCAATGAGAAGGTCTATTAATATCAGTTTGATAGCCGTTTTCATTGGTCTTTAGTTAGTTGTAAAGAAACTATAGATAAACATAGCTAACATCGAAATAGCTATTACCACCAAAGAGATGCTCATAAATGACTTTTGCATAAGAATCTATTTTTAAATTATTATTGTTCGGTTATTGTATTATTTATTTTGTTTCTCTGCTGTTATTGCCTGCCTTGCTGGCAAGAAGAATAGCTTCCGTCTCTTCTGCATCTTTATGGAGTTGCACTATTAACTCGTCGATACTGGAGAATTTCAGTTCGGGACGCGTCCGTTTTACAAAAGTAAGCCGGATGAATTTATCGTATATGCCGAATGGAAGTGAAGGATATTTACCTCAATGGTCCGGTTGGGCCCATTATCAATCGTCGGGCGGACACCTATGTTCAGCATCCCCATATATGTCTTTTTATCGAATGTCACCCATACGGCATATACACCGTCCGCGGGGATCAGTTTATCAGGATCATCCACGCTTAAATTGGCCGTTGGAAAACCTATTTTGCGGCCTACCTGATAGCCGCCTACTACTATTCCGTCCAGGAAGTATTCATATTTCAGGCAATCGGCAGCCAAGTCTACTTCTCCTTGATGAAGAAGTTTGCGGATCAGGGAAGAACTTACCGGAACATTGGGTACGTTCTCTATTTCTATATTGCTGGTATATGCTTTGGCGCGGATCACTTCTATGCCAATTTCTTTCCCATAGCGTACATAATCCTCGAAACCTTCGCTGCGGTTGTGCCCAAAACGATGGTCATAGCCGATAACCAGGTATTTTACCTGGTAACGTTCTTTTAACAGCTGCGTCATGAACTCTCGGGCAGTAAGCCGGGAAATTTCTGGAGTGAAATCAAGCATCAGACAGTAATCTACCCCGATGTTTGCCAGCAGCCTTATTTTTTCTTCCGGGGTAGTCAGAAGTTCCGGACGATAATTCGTGTTCATCACTTTGCGGGGATGAACGGGGAAAGTAACCAATGCAGAGCGTAGACCTTTGGCGGCAGCTATCTCTTTCACTTGCTGAATCAGATAGCGATGTCCTGCATGTACTCCATCAAAAAAACCGATGGTAGCTACACTGGGTTCCGGGTTAATAGCCGATGTGTCACGTATAATCTGCATATCTCTAAAATTATTTGCTGTTGAAAAGATGGCTCCAGTCTTCGCCTGCTTTTGCTGTATAAGTGATAATTCCTAAATTTTGCGCTGCCTTACAGTTCATCTCGGAATCATCGATGAAGAGTGTTTCTTTCGGCTCGATACCGGCATCCTCTATGATTGCCTTGAAGATCTCCGGTTCGGGCTTGGCCATTTTCATTTCAAAAGAGAGATATGTTTTCTCAAAATAGTCTTCCACCCTAAATGTGCGGTAGGGAAACAGATGAATACATGTCCAGTCCCAGTGGATTTGGTTGGTATTGCTCAATAAATAGACGACATATTTCTCACGTAATTTTAATAATAAATCAAGTTTGTGTGTCGGTATGTCTACTAAAAAACTATTCCAGGCTGCATCTATTTGTGTGTCGCTCACTGCTTTGCCTATCATTTTACGAACCCCGTCACGGAATTCGGCGGGGGTAATCAATCCTTTTTCCTGTTGCATCAGGAGTCCGTTCGGATTATGGATATCCAGTAGGTCCTCCACGTTCCGGAGCCCTAATTTCTGAAAGTTCTCAATGCAACGTTGGCGGTCGAGATTGATAAGTACACCACCCAAATCAATAAGAAGGTTTTTTATTCCTTTACTTTTCATTTCTGTTTTTTTTGTGAATAATACGTTGAACAAGGCGAATAAGTTCTCCAACCCATAACACCGTGGACGAAACGCCTATAATAAGAAGCCAGGTTTGCCAGTTGAGCGGCTCCGTACGGAATACAGCTCCACCGAACTGTACGATCAGGAATTGTCCGGCAAGAATAGCCAATACAATAAGTTCCATACCATACGATTTGGAAAGTCCCTTGAATGCCGAATCGGTAGTGCCGAATACACGGGCATTGAACAGATTCCAGAATTGCAACATGACAAAGAAGGTGAAGAAAATGGTCAGGTTGTGTATATCCATACCTTCCGTGCTGTGGTCGAAATAATAAATCATTCCGAGCAGTACGATGAGGAAGATGGAGCCTACACCTAATATATTAGACTGCATTGCCTTACTGATAATAAAATCAGTGCTTCGACGGGGTTTCTCAAGCATCACGGTTTCGCTGGGCGGAATGGAAGCAAGTGCCAAAGCGGCAAAAGTGTCCATAATCAGGTTCACCCATAACATTTGTGTGACAGTCAGCGGAAGTTCCGTACCGATCACAGAACCTAACAAGACAATGAGCAGTGCTACGAAGTTGATCGTCAGCTGGAAAACAATGAAACGCTGGATATTCTTATACAGGGAGCGTCCCCACATAACGGCAGTTCCGATACTGTTGAAGGAGTCGTCGAGCAGGGTAATATCGCTGGCCTCTTTGGCTACAGAAGTACCTGTACCCATTGATAAACCTACTTGGGCATGATTCAAAGCCGGAGCGTCGTTGGTTCCGTCTCCGGTTACGGCTACGACTGCTCCTTTTTGCTGAAGCAGCTGTACCAGACGTTGCTTGTCAGTCGGGCGGGCGCGGGACATGATTTTTAAATCCATCACTCTATCCGATGCTTCTTCATCGCTCAATTCAGCAAATGCAACACCAGTGATTCGATTTCGTTCGGTATCTGTTTCGGGGTTCCAAAGACCTATCTGACGTGCGATTTCCGTTGCAGTTCCCGGAGTATCACCGGTCACGATCTTGATGCCGATACCTGCGGACTGGCATTTAGCAACCGCAGCAGGTACGTCCGGACGAATCGGGTCGGAGATGGCAACTACTCCCAAGAAATTCAGGTCGTTGGCTGAAACCAGTTCCGTACAATCGTTTGGCTCATTTTCTCCGACAATCTTGAATGCAAATCCAAGTGTGCGCATAGCCATATTCTGATAGCCCAACAGTTGTGCTTCTACTGTGGAACGATATTCTACGGCGTCCACTCGTCGTCCGTCCAAGACAACTTCTTTACACTTGCCCAAAACAATTTCCGGGGCTCCTTTTATATAGAGTATTTTTTTCCCGATCAGTGGCGACTCAACAAGGGTTGCCATGAATTTCCGTTCGGTAGAGAAAGTGAGTTGGTCGAGGATATGTGCTTTCTCGCGAAGTTCCAGATAATTTTTTCCCTGCTTGTTAAGCCAGAGTAATAAAGCCACTTCGGTGGGATTTCCTACTCCTTTCGGCTTCTCACCGGTCGTTGACTCTTCGAGGAAAGCGGTTGAGTTAGCGCTGATTCCTTCTGCAATGAGTGTGCTGATATCATCGTCGGACAAAACACTGCCATTTTTGATGCCGTAAAAATTGGGCTCGTGCACTTGCATCAGGTTTTGAGTCAGTGTACCGGTTTTATCCGTACAAATCACGGTGATGGCTCCCATTGTTTCGCAAGCATGCATTTTCCGCACCAGATTGTTGGTGGAAAGCATACGACGCATATTCAATGCCAGACTAAGAGTGACGCTCATTGGCAATCCTTCAGGCACAGCTACCACAATCAGCGTAACTGCCATCATAAAATATTTCAGTGTCCGTTCGAAAACAGGAAGCCACTCGTGCCATCCGTTCAGTGAACCGAAATCAAAAAATAACAATACGTCTTTGACAAAGAAAATAAGGAAAGCGAGACCGGCAACGGTAAAACCAATCTTTCCGATGAGGTTTGCGAGTTTGGTCAATTGTATGTTCAGCGGAGTAGGTTCGAGATTGTCTTCCGTGCTTTGTCGGGCTACTTTCCCGATTTCAGTAGCATCTCCCACATGCAGCACGCGCATGGTGCCGTGACCGTCTACCACTGTCGTTCCACGCATCACCAGATTGGAAGCATAAGTTGCTTCTTCATCAAAGTCAGCTTCTACAGTTGTTTTATTAATAACGGGTTCGCCTGTCAGATTAGATTCGTTTACTTGCAAAGAGATGGCTTCCAGTAATTCTCCATCGGCAGGAATTTCTTCACCGGTTTCCAGAATTACAATATCACCTACCACTATGTCTTTGCGGGGAATTTCCTGTACACGTCCGTTTCGGATCACTTTTACCAATGTTTCTTCATTGACTGCATTCAGCAGATCAAACTTTTTGCTGGCATCATACTCGAAAAAGAAACCGATTCCGGTAGCTAGTAAGATAGCTGCTATAATTCCGATTGTTTCAGCGTATTCGTTCTCGATGATAGAAATGATTAACGAAAAAGCGGCTGCTACTAATAGTACGCGTACAACCGGGTCTTCAAATTTTTCCAGATAAAGTTTCCAGAGGGAAGGACGCTTGGGAGGTGTTAACAGGTTAATACCATTTTTCTCCCTGCTTTGTAGGACTTCGTCATCCGTAAGTCCTAAATGATAATAGTCATTTTTATTTGTACTCATGCAGATACATGCGTTTAGTTTGAACCGCAAAAATACAACATAAAATTGTGATAAAATGTTTAATTAAAACTTTTTATGAAGTCGAATTTGTTATCGTGGTTTACCACATGTGCGATAAGGAATTGTAAACCAGAATGTAGAGCCTTCACCTTCTACGGAATCCGCACCGATCTGACCGCCTAGTTTCGTGACAATGGTTTGAGAAATAGATAGTCCCAGTCCGGCTCCTTTCTTATCTTTGTTCAGTTTTACAAAGCGCTCGAATACATCCGGTAGTTTTTCTGCCGGAATTCCGGCTCCGGTATCTTTTACATAAAAGTAAAGTTCGGTATCTCTTGCCTCATATCCGATGCGGATACTACCTTCATGGGTGAATTTAATGGCATTACCGGCAAAGTTGGAAAGCACCTGTGCCACCCGGTTACGATCCGTTTGAATCATGCACGAAGAACGAGACGGTTCTGCTATAATTTGTATCTTTTCTCCAGCGTCATTGACTCTCATCTGGAAAAGTTGTTGTAAATCTGAAAGCAATAGATTGACGTCGACCGTTGTCTGTACAAATTCCAAGGTTCCGGCTTCGATTTTGGACATATCCAGAATGTCGTTGACCAACTGCATCAGGAGATCAGCATTCATTTTTATGATTTCCTGGTATTGAGCCTTTTCCTCTTCGGTATTTGCGCTGCCCAATATCTCTGCAAATCCGGTAATAGCATTGAGAGGGGTACGGATCTCATGGCTCATATTGGCTAAAAAGGCAGATTTTGAAATGTCGGCTTTTTCAGCTTTTTCTTTGGCTAGTCTCAATTCATTTTCGGCCTGTTTCCGTCGGGTGACGTCATGTACGGTGATAACCATATTCTCTTCTTCATTGAGGAGGAAGTAGGAACCGGATATTACTGCATCACATTCCACAGTTGTATTATCAGATGTGACTACGGATAAAGTTGCTTCGAGATCCGTGAAGTTCCGTCTCTGTTCGAGGCCTGGCGTATGGCAGTACGTATCGGACAGGAACCGCAGAAACTATGTGTGCCGCAACCTCCTTCGGCAGCCAATGCATTACGGCATTGCAGCAGGTCGCCCACTCTTTTTTCTTCTGTTCCTTTTCTAGTTCCGGTTTTTTGGTAATAGTTGGTCTTTAGTACTTTAAAATCGTTGTTTATGAGGAGAATAAAGGCATGTACATTCTTTAAAACGGCACCGGCGATATGGCTGGTACGTTCCAACTTTCTGGATTCACGGAACAATCGTTGTTGCATCCGTAGGCATTTCCTGCGTTCCCATAAAAAACTGATTAGTAGGACTGCGCATAAAACTATTAAAGTTGACAATAGTGCTATAAGCATAGTATAATATTGTTGTTTTAGCTTGATAATATGACTACAAAGATAGCTTTTTTCTTTAGTTTGGAAAATAGTGTTGAACAAATATCCAGCTATTTGTGTTATATTATTCAGAAAACCATTTAAAAATACGAACGTTATGAAAAAGTACATTTGCACGGTCTGTGAATATATTTACGACCCCGAACAAGGAGATCCGGAAAGCGGAATTGAACCAGGAACAGCCTTTGAAGACATTCCAGATGATTGGACTTGTCCGTTATGCGGAGTCGGCAAAGAAGATTTTGAACCGTACGAAGGATAAAACCAAGAGAGAGAGAATTATTTAAGAGGAGAATGGCCGGGTGTATAGATATATGCCCGGTCTTTTTTGTTTTTCTGGAGGATGATTTAAATTAAAAAGGAGAATCAGTAATGCTATGATAGACTGATTCTCCTTTTTTAGGATTCAATTTTGCTCTATCAAGAA
The DNA here is from genome assembly GCF_003602935.1 of Bacteroides sp. AM54-2NS. Lineage (NCBI taxonomy): Bacteria > Pseudomonadati > Bacteroidota > Bacteroidia > Bacteroidales > Bacteroidaceae > Bacteroides > Bacteroides sp. AM54-2NS. The sequence goes on along the minus strand of NZ_QTMZ01000026.1, from coordinate 58,310 downwards.
GCTTTTTTCTCTTTTACATCACTACTAGCTTCTACTACATTCACCACATAGTCACCTAGCTTTTCACATTCGGCAATAATATCCATGTAATAAACCCCCATCTGATAATCATATTCTTTGTTGTTTACGTCCAGAATGTTCTGATTCTTCAGTTGGTTACGGTAGTTATTAATTTCATTCTCGATGTTGAAGGACTTGTTGATATCGATGCTCTGATGTTCCGGCTTTTCTACTACCACAATCATTTGAGCAAGTGCATCGTTCGTCAGTTTCATCATGAAATGAATATGCTCATATTGTTTCTCGGTAAAATCTTGGTTGGTCTGACGTTTCCGGTTGATGGTACGTGCCAGGTTATAACAGCTGTCGCCGATACTTTCAATTTCCGTCACTTCACGCAACATGGCACGTATCTGTAGTTTACTTTCAGAGCTTAACCGACCTTCAGATACTTGATTCAGGTAGTTGGCTATTTCAAGTTCCATGTTGTCGCTGATATTCTCATACTTCTCGATCCGGCTGAACAGCTTGTTGAAATCGTCATCCTTTTCTGTGTGTAGCAAATCCTGCACCATGCCGAACATCCGGTGTGTACGTTCTGCAAAAAGATGGATTTCTTTGCGTGCCTGAAGGATAGAGAGTTCTGCGGTAGAAAGCATACCACCGGTGATAAACCGCAAACGGGGCTCTTCGTCCTCTTCTTTGGGGTGGATAAGAGCACATACGGTACGTTCAATCAGTTTAACCGCCCATATCAGAATACATACATTACAGATATTGAAAATCGAGTGGAAAGCCGATAACTTGTAGGAGATGGCAACTTCCGGATTGTTACTTTGGAAAAAGGTATCTACTACCCAGTTTACCAGTTCCATGAAAGGATGGAAGACAATCAAGACCCAGATAACGCCGAACACGTTAAAAACAAAATGAGCCAATGCTGCCCGCTTAGCCTGTGTATTGGCTGTAAGTGCGGCAAGATTGGCCGTGATAGTGGTTCCGATGTTTTCTCCCAAAACAAGTGCTGCTCCCAGTTCCAGACTGATCCATCCGTTGGCGCACATAATCAATGTAATTGCCATGGTGGCGGCGGAGGCCTGTACAATCATCGTCAATATAGTACCGATGAGTAAGAACAGAATGATGGAGAAGAATCCCATGTCCGTGTAGTTCTGTACGAAGGCAAGCATTTCCGGGTTGGCGTTCAGGTCGGGCGCGTTTGCTTTCAGATAAGAAAGCCCCATGAAAAGGAAAGAAAAACCGAAAATGAATTCACCGATGGACTTGCGGTTGCTTTTGCCGGAGAAGATGAGCGGGAGGGCGATGGCTAAGAGCGGAAGAGCGAAGGCAGCCATATCAACCTTAAATCCGAAAATTGAAATGATCCAGGCAGTCACGGTAGTACCGATATTAGCACCCATAATAACGCTGATGGATTCGGCAAGTGTGAGCAATCCGGCGTTTACGAAACTTACGACCATCACTGTCGTTGCTGAAGAAGACTGGATAAGAGCTGTTATCAACACTCCTGTTAAAACTCCCGTTACCCGATTGGTAGTCATTGCCGTTAGAATACTTCGCAATCTGTCACCCGCGACCTTTTGTAAACCCTCGCTCATAATCTTCATTCCGTAAAGGAAGAGTCCTAATGAGCCTATGAGCTTTAAAAAATCATAAAAAGAATATTCCATCTATAATATTTTTAATGGTTATTTGTTCTCTATCTGATTATAAGTATATTAGTCCCAAATTATTCACCTTTTAACGAACTCGATGAAACAGATGTTACAAATATGTTGCAAAAATAACAATATTTCCAAAGAATTCCCTATCGGAAGCTCACTTTTGGATATTTATTACGGTTTTAATCTTAATTTTCCTTATCAAGTAGTAAGTGCCAAGGTCAATAATCGTTCCGAGGGACTGAATTTCAGAGTTTATAATAATAAAGATGTAGAGTTTCTGGATGTGAGAGATCAGTCCGGTATGCGTACGTATGTCCGTTCGCTTTGTTTTGTCTTGTTTAAGGCTGTCACGGAACTGTTTCCCGACGGAAAATTGTTTGTAGAACATCCTGTTTCAAAAGGCTATTTCTGCAATTTGCGGATTGGCCGTCCCATCGAACTGGAAGATGTGACACGCATCAAGCAACGGATGCAGGAGATTATCGCGGAGAATATTTCCTATCATCGCATCGAATGTCATACGGCTGAAGCTGTGCGTGTTTTCAGCGAACGGGGAATGAATGATAAAGTGAGATTACTGGAAACTTCCGGTTCGCTCTATACCTATTATTATACATTGGGTGATACCATTGATTATTATTATGGGAATCTGCTACCCAGTACCGGATATCTTAAATTATTCGATATCGTGAAATATTACGATGGATTGCTCCTTCGGATTCCGAGCCGGGAAAACCCGAATGTGCTTGAAGATGTGGTGAAGCAGGAAAAAATGCTGGATGTCTTTAAAGAATACCTGAACTGGAGTTATATCATGGGGCTTAACAATGCCGGAGATTTTAACCTGGCCTGTGAAGAGGGACATGCAACCGATCTGATAAATGTTGCAGAAGCACTGCAGGAGAAGAAAATAGCCCAGATAGCCGATACCATATTCCATCGTGGTGAAAACGGTAACCGGGTAAAACTGGTATTGATTGCCGGACCATCCTCTTCGGGAAAGACAACTTTCAGCAAACGGCTTTCTATACAGCTAATGACCAATGGACTGAAACCATTCCCGATCTCTTTAGATAATTACTTTGTGGATCGTGAAGAGACTCCTCTGGATGAAAACGGAAATTATGATTATGAATCACTGTATGCACTTGATTTGGAACTGTTCAATCAACAGTTGCAGGCACTCCTGCGCGGTGAAGAGGTCGAACTGCCTCGTTTTAATTTCTCCCTTGGCAAGAAGGAGTATAAAGGTGATAAACTGAAAATAGAAGATAATACGATTCTGATTCTGGAAGGTATTCATGCCCTGAACCCGGAACTGACGCCGCATATACCGGCTGAACGGAAATTCAAGATTTATGTTTCGGCATTGACCACCATCTCTTTGGATGACCATAACTGGATTCCGACAACTGACAACCGTCTGTTGCGTCGTATTATCCGTGACTTCAATTATCGGGGATATTCGGCACGTGAAACGATATCACGCTGGCCGAGTGTACGTGCCGGTGAAGATAAATGGATTTTTCCCTATCAGGAGAATGCCGACGTAATGTTTAATTCAGCGTTGCTTTTTGAGTTTGCAGTACTCCGTTTGCATGCCGAACCTATTCTGATGGGTGTACCGCGCAACTGTCCTGAATATTGCGAAGCATACCGGTTACTTAAGTTTATCAAATATTTTGTTCCTGTACAGGATAAGGAGATTCCGCCTACGTCTTTACTGCGCGAATTTTTGGGAGGTAGTAGCTTTAAATATTAAGTAGAAAAATTAGGATATATTCGTTATTTGTACTTTCTTTGCAGAAAATATGAATTACCTTTTGTTGTAGTAAGGCAAGAGAACACAAAATAAACAATATTTGAATAGGATTCTTTAGGGGAGAATACTGTATAATGACTGTTATACTAAACTATAATATTGAACCTTTGGTTACTTTTGCTGTTATAAAAGGACTACATGCAACAAAAAAAATGTGAATATGATTTTTTATAATAGTCTTTTAGCAAAGTGGTTCTTGGGAAAAGGAAAGAAACACTATTTTATGTTAGGCTGGTTTTTCTTTACCCGGTATAAATATCTGGAAGTTTGGGAAGATATGGAGTTACGGATACATGCAAAGCAATATTGGGAATGCTTTTCTCTGACTCTGATACCAGCGTTGATTTTGTCATTACTGTTTTCATGGTGGTGTATGATACTACCATTCATAACTTATGACCTCCTTTATTGGTTTGAAAAGATCATCTACCACCATTCAATATTTAATTGGGAGGCGATAAAGCATAGCGGTGATACGCTTTATCTCCGAAAGAGAAAAGCGTATGCCTGGAAGAAAGGTTACGGGAAGAAAGAGTTGCCCGTATCCAGATGGAATGATTGATTCTTTATTTTAAATGCTTCTTTATCCAAAGCAGATGTCCATACTCCGTATCGTTAGAGGTCCAATGCTCATTAATAGGAGTAATTAGGGCTTCTTTCGGACAGTTTAGTACATTGTATACAATATAACTGGTGGTTGGAGGACAGGTGTCATCATTGAATCCCCATGTTATATAGGTGTCTGCTTTTATCAATTTAGCAAAGTTCACTACATCATAATAGGCCATTGTCTTTATTTTTTCGGGGGTATCCATATCTACCGAATTTCTAAAGAAATGAGGATATCCACCGGCACGTCCGGCTTTATAGCCTGCCATATCGCTTAATGCAGGATGATTGGCGACACAAGCTGTCACCCGTTCATCCAGTCCGGCGGTGATTAATGCCAGGGCGCCTCCCTGACTACCTCCTTGTGCAATTACATTTTTGCCATCCCATTCCGGCAGGGAAGTTAGAAAGTCGATACCGCGTACACAGGCCAGATATACCCGTTTCATATAATAATTATCACGACTGTCGAGCCCATTGGTCAGATAGCCGTTTTCTCTGCCATTGAAAGCGTTGCTGATTTCTTTAAATTCTTCATCAGTCATTTCCGGATTCAGGCCGTGTATCTCGAATTCAAAACGGATGCATCCTTGCTCCGCATAATATTTATGACGTAGAGGTTCTTTGATGGTTTTGATACCTGCTCCCGGAGCACAGGACAACCGGAAACTTTCCTTCTTTTTTCGGATAGAATAAATATCCGTAGACGCATTGCCCACGTTTGTTCAGTTGCAATTTTACGAGATAACAGTCTATTTCATCAGTGGAATATTTTTCGACATGTTCTTTGGTATACGTTAGGGGAAACTCCTTTTGTTCCGCTTTTGCCTTTTCCCAAAATTCCTTGAAATCGGAAGGCATGGTGGTATACGGACGAAGTTTTTCCGGTGAAAATCCTACTTTGATATGATGTGAATAGGTCTTTCCATCTACGGTTGCTTTCAGGCGACAGTCGCGGAATCCCGGCTCTTTCATTGTGCCCACAGGAATCACTCCCCTGCCATTCTTTAAAGTTACACTTCCTTTGGTATCGGCAACAGGCATCATATCACCACCTATTTCATAAGTGACGGTTACGTTATCTCTGGGGATACCGTATTTATAGAATTGTACCTCCACAGTTGCTTTTTCTCCTGTTTTATAAAGCCAGTCGGCATGATTGGGTACGGTGACCCAAAGCACATCGCTTTTATAAGGATAGTTTTCAGCTACGGCGGATAGCAAGGTAAGTGACAATAGCCATACAGATAAAAGTAGTCTCTTCATGGTGTTATTCATTGTTTTATCTTAAAGCTTCCACCTCTTCCGGTGTCAAAGGAATCTTCTTACCTAATCGGCGGGCGCCGGTTTCTGTAATTAGATAATCTTCCTCATTGCGGATACCACCGAAGTCCTTATAAGTTTCCACTACATCATAATTGATGAAATCGGTAAATTTCTTTTCTCCTTTCCACATGTCAATCAGTTCCGGAATAAAATAAATACCTGGTTCTACCGTGTGTACAAATCCCGGTTCCAACGGAATGGCGAGACGTTGCGATTTGCGACCGAACTGTGTGCTCTTCGGCTGACCGTTATATCCTACCCATATCTCTCCTAGATTTTCCATGTCGTGTACATCCAATCCCATCATGTGACCTAATCCGTGAGGATAGAATAACGCATGAGCACCTTCGCGGACCGCATCTTCCGTATTTCCTTTCATCAATCCGAGTGCCTTCATACCGTCTACCATGACACGGGCAGACAGTTCGTATACCTCCATATAAGGAATACCCGGACGGAGGGCTTTTACAGATTCCAGATGCATCGCATTCTGAATCTCGTATACTTCGCGCTGGCGGGCTGTAAACTTTTTGTCGGCAGGAATGGTAGACGACATATCGCCTGCATAGCCTGATTCTACTTCTGCGCCTGCATCAATTAGGAATAAATCACCCGGTTTTACTTTATTTCCATGATAGTGGTTGTGTAAAGTCTGTCCGTTGATAGTGGCAATGGTGGCAAAAGAAAGCTGGCAGTTGTTAGATTCGGCTACCCGGTTCATTTCCGCTACCACTTCGTATTCATACATGCCCGGACGGAGCACTTTCATGGCGGTGATGTGCATATCGGCAGTTACATCGCAAGCCTTCTCTATTTCTACAATTTCTTCGGCAGATTTGTAATTACGTTGGGCGATAACGGCACGGATGAATGGAACAGAACCTTCCTGGCGTGTAGGGGGAATACCCAACCAATCCATCAGTTTCAATTTATGCTCGGGACGGTAAGGTGGCAGATAATGAACCGCTTTCCCTTTCTGGACGCACTTGTGGAGATAGCTTGTAATTTCTGCGGACGGCATCAGATTTTTTACGCCCACACGTTCACATTTTTCGTGTAATGTAGGTTGCGATCCCATCCATACGATTGCGTCGATAGACAGTTCATCTCCAAAAATGATTTCTTTGTCTTCATCAATATCGATAATAGCCGAAAGGCCGGCGCATGAAAGTCCGAAATAATAAAGGAAAGTAGAATCCTGACGATAACGGAAGGTGTTATCCTCGTAGTTCAGTCCGCACTCGTCATTTCCGAGAAATAACAATACCCCGGAGCCTAAATTCTTTTTTAGCAGGGCTCTTCGCTGCATATACGTTTCTTTGGCAAACATATTGTCCTAATTTTTAGTTTTGTAGCAAATTTACATAAAAACGTTGGAATAAACGAATAAAGTTGGAAGAATATGTGTCTTACTCATGAACATCCTAAACACATAATAAAGAAGTTTATTTCAGTAGTTTCCTCTTTCCGTCACCTTCTAATATCTTCATTTGTTGAATGGCAATTTGATTGAGCTTAATCAGCCGTTCACCTTGTGGGATGCTTTGATTAATAAAGACAGCATTGAGATTTTCCATATTAGAAAGACAAATGAGTTCGTTGATAGAGGCATAGTCGCGGATATTTCCTTTTAGTTCGGGGTTCTGTTCATGCCACATCTTAGCTGTCATGCCGAACATCGTTACATTTAGCATATCAGCTTCGTCGGCGTAGATAATACTTATTTGTTTGGGGGTAACTTCGGTAGGAATTAGATTTTGCTTAATAGCGTCAGTATGAATACGGTAATTAATCTTAGATAGTTCTCTTTTTGCATTCCATCCTACTTGAGTCTGTTCTTGCTCTTTTAAACGTTGGTATTCTTTAACAAGCAACAATTGAAAACGAGGACTGATCCACATTCCGAAATGGTAGGCAATGTCACGGTGAGCATATGTGCCTCCATATCGTCCTGCCTTTGAGATAATGCCGATAGCTCCTGTGCGCTCAATCCACGTCTTTACAGAAAGTACAAAATTATTGCTTCCGGCTGCATTTTAATTGTACCGAATTCGGTACAATTAAAATTAGTGTTGTATAGCATTTCCTATTCACCTATATATTCAAGGGTACTTTTCAGACTAAGCCATCTGAAAATAATATGTTCTTGCATTTGACTGCGTGCCATATCGGTTAATGAAATATAATCGTCATCATGATATGATACGACTGCAATCTCTGTATTCTGTACTTTTATCTTTGTCATGTCAGTCTTTTAGGTTTTAACTTTTCAAAGGTACGATAATATATTAGTAAATAACCGAGTAATCCAATTTCCTTTTATACCTTTTTAAAAACAACCTCGGCAATACAATCTTGGCTTCTTTCTTATCTTCCTGTTTTTCCCAATATACAACGAAGTTGACAGAAGCTTTTTCCAGTTTATAATCTTTCTGTATTAATTCGTTGAGTATATCTTTAAACTTTTTAGAGAAACGTAGAATCTCATTATTTGAAAAATCTGTGCATCCTTTCTCTGTAAGTCGTAGAGACATACCGCTTTTTAGGGTATTTATTGCAGCCTGGCAATGAGAGTCAATGAAGAAATCAAGCCATAAGTCTCTATGAGTTAACGTATAACATAAACTTTGCGGAGCCGGATATGTATTGCTGTTTATCCGGTATTCTGCAAGACCATTAGCAATATTGCTCAGATAATGTCCGTTTGTGTGAATAGACAGATTTTGTTTGGCACGAGTGATGGCGACATAGACTTCACGCTTCTTTTCGTCCGAAAGTGATTCTATATTAGTAAGGAGCAGAAAAACATTGTCGAATTCTTTTCCTTTCGCTTTATGAATAGTAGAGACAACAATCGCTTCACCTTGAACCGGATAAAAATCTTCCAACTTTGACTCAAAAAGATAATTAGTCCAATCCGAGTGATATTTGCGCGAATAGACTTGTTCAAAATTGAGTATTATATTGCGACATATTTCCCATGATTGGGCATGGCCGAATTCTCTTTTAAGGCATCTCTTAGCAGTTTCCCACCGTTCGTCATCAATAAGATGAGTATCTTGACTCAGATCCAATGCCCGGTTGAAATAACGAATCTCGTCTAAATCACCCAGATAAAAGTTTCCACTATTAGTTTGTACCAACCGGACAGGCATCCCTTGTTCCTGTAAAAGACAAGCTATAAAGACAGCGTCCTCATTTGTTTTTGTAAGTATGCCGGTGGTGCCGGCTAGCGGACTTTCGAGAACACCCTTTATTAGCGGAACAATTAAATTGTCGGATTGATATTGTGTAATACGGATGGAACCTTTTTCAAGTTGATGGGCTTGTATCGGTGTATGTTTCATCCGGTGCGGGATCAGATTGACGAACGCGTTGGCAAATGCAACGAGATTGCTCCTGCTTCGAAAATTCTCGCATAACTCATAATGCCGTGCCTGATAGTTGGTAATAAGAGACTGCATATGCCGGGAGTCGGAATTTCTGAAAGCATAGATATTCTGGTCATCATCTCCCACAGCAATAACTTTCAATGATTCATTCTTTTCGATAAGTGCTGCGATAAGTGCGAACTCGTCTTCTGTCATATCCTGGGCTTCATCAATCACGAGTACGCTTTTGGTGATGCGGCTGATTTCCACTTCGCTGTTTCTAATCTTTTCTACTGCATCCTTAATTACGGATTTTGATTTCTCGATAGACCCTTGGCGTCCCAACAAATCAAAGCAATAGGAGTGGAATGTCTTTATCTCAATATACCCCACCGCATTACCTATTAAATCGTGTAACCTGCTTCGGAATTCATTGGCGGCTGCTCTGGAGAAAGTGAGCATCAATAATTGTTCATGCTTCACATCTTCCATTAACAGGAGAGAAGCCAGTTTATGCACAAGCAGGCGTGTCTTTCCGCTTCCCGGACCGGCGGCTACAACGATATGCCCCGGTTGATTGTCATTAACGATTTCCAACTGCGTTTTGGATAATTCCCCAAATAACTGCCTGTATTTGCCCGGTGTGATTCGTCGGTTAATTTCATCCTTCCGGCTGCCGGGAAAATACTTCTGAATAAAAGAAGTACTGTTCAAACTAAAATAATCGTCTACAAGTCGCAAGGCAGCCTGATAGTCATGGACCATTTTCCGGGCATATTCGCCTACAATATGTATCTGTTGTATCTTATTGGTGTAGAACTGTTCCAACTTACGGTAATCATCCTGTTTATATCGTATATTAGTAGCCCCCAACCGCTCAATGTTCATCCGGTTATATATCACAAGAAACCCACCCTCTATCTGTAAAGCTCCCATTCGGGAGAGATAAAAGAGAGTATCTTCTATTTCTTCGAGAGTGACTGATTCTTGGAACAGAACATTCTGATTCTCGTAAGCCTTCTTTAATTCCAAAATGGAAACTCGACAAGAATTTCTTCTCTTGTTACAGATTCAGTATCTGATTCGATTTTATTGAAAAGATAATCGATAATGAACTCGGACAGGCAATGCCTGTTCTCACATCTTTTTTCGAATGGAATGCCGGTTTGCGGACGAAGATAAACGGAAATATGATTTCTGTTGTCGTCCCGATAGGAACGTTTTATCCAGTTTTTCTCCGCCCAGAAGTTTATAAGTGCTTTTAGCTTGTCCGGGCTTACATTTCTTTGAATTGCATTTTCCGCTTCTTCCCGTAATTCCTTCAGATTGACTATTTTTTGTTCTTCCTCAAAAACAGTCAGTAGGAAATTCTCTAGCTTATTATAAAATCTGATTATTTCCAGTGAACGGTTGCACTGCTCTTTTCTTAAAATATAAGCAGTGAGGTCACGTGAGTCAGCCAGTATCTTTTCTTCCCGAAGCAGGGTGATGATTTGAATAACCTCTTCATTGGAGATGCCTAGATGGTCGGAGATATAATCAATCCGGGATTCCGGTACTTCGCTGTTTGCATGCTTGCGACTTTTGGTTGAAATCAGTTTCTTGATGATTCGTGTAGCCTGCATCTTCTGTTTCTCGTTGAAGCGGGGAGACAGATTTATTTTGTCAATAGCTTCTTGAGCCGTTTTGGCCAATATGCTGTCGGCAAACACCCGGGGAGAGTTTTGTCCGCGATGCAGATAACCGGACTCTTCAAGTGCCGCTATGGCAGTGGTGACACGGGTTTCTATGTTGGTTACGTTTTCATCCCATCCGGCTTTGCGTGCTATCTCTAAAGCGGACTGGGAAACCTTGGGGCGAAGACGGGTAATTTCTTTAATGGATTTCCATACTTGCTGTATTTCTCCGATATGCAATTTGGTCTGGTTGAGCAGGATAAAATGTTTATTCAAGTCTTCCTCATCGAAGAGAATATAACAGGAAGCGTTGATGTGCTCGTCGCGTCCTGCCCTGCCTGCTTCCTGAACATAATTCTCGAGAGAATCCGATATTTCATAATGGACGACTAGACCGACATCTTTTTTATCCACTCCCATTCCGAAGGCAGAAGTAGCTACCATAATCTGTATGTTGCCGGCGATAAAATCATTCTGGTTTTCTGTCTTATCCTTAATGTCCATTTTCCCGTGAAAAGCGGCAACCGAAAATCCATCCTGTTTCAGGCGTGCTGCCAGTTTGGTAGCTGTACGGGTACGGGCGACATAAACAATGGTCGGACAGCTTTTCTGCTCGATAATATCTCTCAGACTATTGTATTTTTCATTTTCCTGATTCCGCTCGAAAACCTGATATTGCAGGTTGGTCCGGCTGATGTCGCTACGGAACAGTTCGAGACGGATATTTAATTTATCCTTAAAGTAGGTAGAGATATCCTCAATAACTTTCTGTTTCGCCGTGGCTGTGAAACAGGAGACGGGTATCGGCTGTTGCAAACCTTTCTTCTCCTGAAGCTGTTTAAGATAATCACCTATATAAAGATAATCCACACGGAAATCCTGCCCCCAAGAAGAGAAACAGTGTGCTTCGTCAATAACAAAGCGGACTACTTTCCGTCCTAATAGTAACCTTTCGATACTTTTTGACCTTAATGATTCCGGTGATATATAAAGTATTGAAGCGGAACCGTTTTCTACACTTTCGAAGGACTTGGCACGTTCTATAGGATCCAACAGTCCGTTGATAGTGACAGCGTCAGTGATGTTGTTTTTTCGCAGATTATCCACCTGGTCTTTCATTAAAGATTGCAGGGGAGAAATGACTACGGTAAGTCCTTTTACCTGTTCCCCGCTCATTAGAGCTGGTACTTGGAAAGTGATAGACTTTCCCCCGCCGGTAGGGAAAACAGCGAGAATCGATTTCCCTTCTACCGCCGCTTGTACCGCATTCTCCTGTAAAGGCTGGTTGTTGTAAGTACGATAAGCGTCAAAACCGAAAAAATGTTTTAATCCACGGTGTATATCGAAAGCCTGGTTGCAATAGACGCACCCTGTCAGGCAAGGAGTATTGCGCAACACGTACATGATTGATTCCACTCTTGGAAAGTTATGCAGCACCCATGGCGGGGTGATGGAATACCGATCCCGGCAATTGATAAGTGCAAGGCAATAAGCCAGTTCGATGGGAGCCCGGGAAATATAGTTTTCGAGCTGGGCATGCTCGCATACTTCCTTTGCGAAACGACGACGGATAACTGTTTCCGGATTATCGTACTTTCCGAATGGTATGGTATAAGCAATGAAATCGAAGAAAGACTTAAATTCGTCAGTAGGATGCAGCAATGAGTAATAGATATATTTCAAATCTTCGTCCAGGCGTCCGAAGGCTTCCACTTCCGCTAGAAAAAGTTCATGCGCTTTCATCGAATCATTCAGCGGATTGTTGAGGCTGTCCGTTTGCAACTTGTCATCCTTTAGTAAATGATGGTACGGTTTGGCAGGAAACAGAAGTGGGGACAGATAGAGCGTATCTATTGTTTTGGGCTGTATATACCCGGTTTGTTGAAATAGGGGAATGATATATTTAAGATCGTGATTGAGTATATTGTGCCCGCCTATGTATTCCGTTTGCGTGATGAATTGTATGAATTGGGCAGGCGAATTGGCATGAAAAGGGACTCCGTCGTTGCGGATGGCTCCCATGTCCAATATTTGACGATTTACAGGATTAACTTCAAGGTCGATGAATGTGATATTTGTCATACGTGTTGTTTTATTTTGTAAATCAACTGTCCAAAGATAATACTAACTGATTGAAATTTCGTGAACTTCGGTGGATAAATATTTGTTCATTAGATAATTTTAGTGTTATAGGATTAAAAATTATCTCCCTAATCTGTGTAATCTCTCGTTAAAAAGTTACTTTTGTAGCGAGAAATAGTAGAAAGCAAAAACGAATATGGCACAAGGTTCCCGTCAAATACAATCTCAGGCGCAACAGCAAGTACAAACGCTCTCGCCCCAGCAGATTCTGGTCGTGAAACTGTTGGAGCTTCCCGCAGTAGAGCTGGAAGACCGTATCCATGCTGAACTGCTTGAAAATCCGGCACTTGAAGAAGGTAAAGAAGAAAACACTGCGGATGAGTATGCTGATTCCGACACTACGGAAGATGGCATGGATAGCGATGCCAACGATTATGATTCTTTGAGTGATTATCTGACTGAAGACGATATTCCCGATTATAAATTACAAGAAAACAACCGTTCGAAAGATGAACAGGCGGAGGATATTCCGTTCTCCGATTCCACTTCTTTTTATGAAATCCTGAAAGAACAGTTGCGTGAACGCAACCTGACTGAACATCAGCGTGACTTGGTGGAATATCTGATCGGTTCATTGGACGATGACGGACTGCTCCGTAAGTCATTGGAGAGCATCTGTGATGAACTGGCGATTTATGCCGGCATCGAATCGACAGAAGAAGAACTGGAAGAAGCACTCTGTATCTTGCAGGATTTTGATCCCGCTGGTATCGGTGCCCGTAGCCTTCAGGAATGTCTGTTGATACAGATTTGCCGGAAGAAGGATGAAGAGAAGAAGCCCAATCCGATACTGGAGTTGGAAGAACGTATCATTAGAGAGTGCTATGAAGAATTCACCCGTAAACACTGGGAGAAGATTATAAAGAAACTGGACATTGATGAAGAGACTTTCCAGGAAGCTCTTAATGAGATAACCAAGCTGAATCCCCGTCCGGGTGCTTCTTTGGGAGAAGCGATCGGCAGGAATCTCCAACAGATAGTTCCCGACTTTATCGTGGAAACGTATGATGACGGAACCATCAATATAAGCCTCAATAACCGTAATGTCCCTGAACTCCGTATGAGTCGCGACTTCACGGAAATGGTGGAAGAACATACCAAAAACAGGGCTAATCAATCAAAAGAATCCAAAGAAGCGATGATGTTCCTGAAGCAGAAAATGGATGCGGCACAAGGATTTATCGATGCTGTGCGGCAGCGTCAGAATACCCTGATGACTACCATGCAGGCTATCATTGACTTACAACGTCCTTTCTTCTTGGAAGGAGACGAATCTCTGTTGAAACCGATGATTTTAAAAGATGTGGCTGAACGTACCGGACTGGACATTTCAACGATCTCCCGCGTGAGCAACAGTAAATATGTGCAGACAAATTACGGCATCTATCCGCTCAAATTCTTTTTCAGCGACGGGTATACCACAGAGGACGGCGAAGAAATGTCTGTCCGCGAGATACGCAAGATTCTGAAAGAGTGTATTGATGGGGAGGACAAGAAGAAACCGCTGACAGATGATGAATTGGCGGACATCTTGAAAGAGAAAGGTTATCCCATTGCTCGTAGAACGGTAGCCAAATACCGTCAGCAGTTGAATATTCCGGTTGCGCGACTTCGAAAATGAGAACGAATATAAAGTATTAAGTATAAAGTATTAAGTATTAGTGCTGATGGACAGAGAGAGAGAACATATCATAGCGGATAAGACAATGTTGCAGGTGGCGAGAGCTACTTCGATGGTCTTTACTCCATTTTCTATTCCGTTTTTATCGTTTCTGGTGTTATTCCTGTTTTCTTATCTTCGTATCATGCCGATACAATATAAGTTGATCGTGTTGGGAATTGTTTACTGCTTTACCATACTGACACCTACCATTACCATTTTCCTGTTTCGTAAAATCAATGGCTTTGCCCGTCAGGAGTTAAGTGAGCGCAAGAAACGTTATGTACCGATTCTGCTGACTATCATCTCGTATGTGTTCTGCCTGTTGATGATGCGCCGGCTGAATATACCTTGGTATATGACAGGGATCATCCTCGTTTCTTTGGTAGTATCTATTATCTGCATTGCAGTGAATTTGAAATGGAAATTGAGTGAACACATGGCAGGAATAGGCGGAGTGATCGGCGGACTGGTTTCTTTCAGTGCTTTGTTCGGTTACAATCCGGTCGGATGGTTATGCCTGTTTATATTGATTGCCGGTATATTAGGTTCTGCACGAATTGTATTGGGACATCACACGTTGGGTGAGGTGCTTTCCGGTTTTGCGGTTGGCTTGATATGTGCCCTTTTGGTACTTCATCCCGTGAGCAACATCTTATTTCGAGTATTTTTATTTTAAAACAGTATAAATCCTAAAAACTAATTATTATGAACTTTCCACAGAATTTGAAGTACACGAACGAACACGAATGGATTCGCGTTGAAGGAGACATTGCATACGTAGGTATCACTGATTATGCTCAAGAACAATTGGGTGATATCGTGTTCGTAGACATACCGACTGTTGGTGAAACGTTGGAAGCCGGTGAGACATTCGGAACCATCGAAGTAGTGAAAACAATTTCCGATCTTTTCCTGCCTGTAGCAGGTGAAGTGATGGAACAAAATGAAGCATTGGAAGAAAATCCGGAACTGGTTAATAAAGATCCGTATGGCGAAGGTTGGTTGATTAAAATGAAACCGACAGATATAAAAGCTGTGGAAGACCTGCTGGATGCCGAAGCATACAAAGCTGTGGTGAACGGATAATTCTTACCTCACTTTAAATTGTAAATAGTAAATCGTAAAATAGTAAATCGAAATGACTCCAATTGTAAGTATTATCATGGGTAGCACGTCCGACCTTCCTGTTATGGAGAAGGCTGCGCAACTGCTGAATGATATGCATGTACCGTTCGAAATGAACGCGCTTTCTGCTCACCGCACGCCTGAAGCTGTGGAAGAGTTTGCAAAGAATGCCCGCAACCGTGGCATTAAAGTTATTATCGCCGCTGCCGGAATGGCTGCCGCCCTTCCCGGTGTAATTGCAGCCAACACTACACTACCGGTGATCGGAGTACCCGTAAAAGGTTCCGTGCTCGATGGTGTAGACGCACTTTATTCTATCATCCAGATGCCTCCGGGCATTCCTGTGGCAACGGTTGCTATAAACGGAGCGATGAATGCCGCTATCCTTGCCATTCAGATGTTGGCATTGAGTGACGAGAAATTGGCAGAAGCTTTTGCTGCTTACAAAGAAGGACTGAAAAAGAAAATCGTAAAAGCAAACGAAGAACTGAAAGAAGTTAAGTTTGAATATAAAACAAACTAATGTGATTTACGATTTGACAATTTACGATTGACGATTGAAATATCTTCGTAAATCGTATGTTGTCTTTGCGCATTGTCTTTGCATATTGCGCAGAAAGTGTTTTCAGTCATCAAATCATAAATCGTAAATCATAAATCATAAATCAAAATGGTTGATCTATTCAATTATTTTCGAAGAGAAACCACAGAAGTAAATATTGGGGCTGTGCCGTTGGGCGGCCCCAATTCTATTCGTGTCCAGTCGATGACCAATACGTCTACACAGGACACGCAGGCTTGTGTGGAACAGGCGAAACGTATTGTTGATGCAGGTGGCGAGTATGTCCGCCTCACAACGCAGGGTATCAAGGAAGCGGAGAATCTGATGAATATCAATATCGGACTACGCAGTCAGGGATATATGGTTCCATTGGTTGCCGATGTGCATTTCAATCCGAAAGTGGCGGATGTAGCTGCTCAATATGCGGAAAAGGTGCGCATCAATCCGGGAAACTATGTAGATGCTGCGCGTACTTTTAAGAAACTGGAATATACAGACGAGGAGTATGCGCAGGAAATACAGAAAATCCATGACCGGTTTGTCCCGTTCCTGAATATCTGTAAGGAGAATCACACTGCGATCCGGATCGGTGTGAATCATGGCTCTTTGTCCGATCGCATCATGTCACGCTATGGTGATACTCCCGAAGGAATGGTGGAATCCTGTATGGAATTCCTTCGTATCTGTGTAGCGGAGAACTTCACAGATGTGGTGATTTCTATCAAAGCCTCCAATACCGTGGTAATGGTGAAAACCGTTCGTCTGTTGGTGGACGTCATGGAAAAAGAGGGGATGGCTTTCCCATTACACCTCGGAGTGACAGAAGCCGGAGACGGAGAGGACGGGCGTATCAAGTCGGCTCTCGGCATCGGAGCATTGTTGAGCGACGGGTTGGGCGATACCATCCGCGTATCTTTGAGTGAAGCACCCGAAGCTGAAATTCCGGTGGCCCGTAAATTGGTGGATTATGTTCTATTGAGGCAGGAGCATCCTTATATTCCGGGATTGGAGGCGCCTGAATTTAACTATCTGTCTCCTGAACGCCGGAAGACAAAAGCGGTCCGTAATATCGGAGGCGAACATGTGCCCGTAGTCATTGCCGACCGCATGGACGGAAAGACAGAAGTAAATCCGCAATTCACTCCGGACTATATTTATGCCGGAAGAGCCTTGCCCGAACAACGGGAAGAAGGCGTGGAATATATTCTTGATGCGGACGTATGGCAAGGAGAGGCCGGAACCTGGCCTGCTTTCAATCATGCGCAACTACCATTGATGGGTGAATGTGATGCAGCGCTTAAATTCCTGTTTATACCCTATATGGCCCAAACAGATGAAGTGATAGCCTGTTTGAAGTACCACCCGGAAGTGGTAATCATCTCTCAAAGCAACCATCCGAACCGTTTGGGTGAGCACCGTGCATTGGTGCATCAGCTAATGACGGAAGGTTTGCAGAATCCGGTTGTCTTCTTCCAGCATTATGCGGAAGATGATGCGGAGAATTTGCAGATAAAATCCGCAGCCGATATGGGAGCCTTGATCTTTGACGGTCTTTGCGATGGTATCTTCCTGTTCAATCAGGGCAGTTTGAGCCATGCCGTTGTCGACGCCACTGCTTTCGGAATCTTGCAGGCCGGACGTACCCGTACCTCTAAGACAGAATACATATCCTGTCCCGGTTGCGGCCGTACGCTTTACGACTTGGAAAAAACAATTGCTCGTATCAAGGCAGCCACTTCACATTTGAAAGGCTTGAAGATCGGCATTATGGGCTGTATCGTGAATGGTCCCGGCGAGATGGCGGATGCTGACTACGGTTATGTAGGAGCAGGACGTGGCAAAATCAGTCTTTATAAAGGCAAGGTGTGCGTAGAGAAGAATATTCCTGAAGAAGAGGCGGTAGAACGACTCCTGGAGTTTATCCGGACAGATCGGGAAGAAAACCAACAATGATAATTGGGCACGGAATACAGGTGATGGGGACTGATCTCATAGAAAAACTGTCATCCGTGCCTAACTATGTACTACATATCTTCCAATGACAAACACATTGTTTCAATAGTATAACGAGGCAATAGCTTTTTCTTCAAATGTTCAACTTTCTGTTCCAGCAACTCTGGCTTAAAGTTTTTACGTTGGCGTTTTACTTCAGCAACTACTGCTTTGTTTTTTTCAAGACCGAGTGCAACAATATCTATTTCGTTTTGGTTCCCTTTGTTTTCCCACCATGACCCGATGGCACGGAATTGATAACTTCTGCGAATTTCTGTTTGAAGTAAAGTTCTAATATCTTTCCGCTGTAGGTTGGATAATCAGCTTTTATGATATTACGCAGCCCTACAAAGTTTTTAATTTCTATCAATGAACGGTTACGATCGAAGTAATTGAACCAAAACCTAATAAAATTATCACATATTTCATATCGGACAGTTGTTGAGCTCTCTTTAGCTAAAATGGGACGTTGGCGTATGATAATATTATAATCGTCTATCAGACGTTTCAGGTAGCCACCTGCGCTTTTTTCTCCTAGTGCTGCCTCAATTTCTGCTTGTGTATTTCTGCCTCCGGCAATTGCACTTAAAATAGAAAAGTAGGTTCCGTAATTTTTTCCAAATTCTTCTATCAACAAATTTTTTCCTTCTTCGGTAAAGGGAGAATTATCGCGAGCCATAAAATGGATCATGCTTTCCACGTGAAGCATATGGTTGTCGCAAAAAAGTTCCACGTATTTAGGTACCCCGCCAGTAAAAGTATAAAGTGCTAAAAGATCATCATTCGAATGTGTCGGGGCATATTCATGCATGATTTCTTTTAGAACAGAGAGACTAAAGGCTGACAGCTTGATTATGTTATCAGCTCTTCCGAAGAGTGGTTCTTTGTTGTCTTGGAAAATTTTTTGCATAAGAGAATAGATGGAACCACTGACAATCAAATTCATGTGTGAGGACTTCCGATATTGGTCCCAAATATTTTGCATATCGCTGAATATGGATTCATTAATAGTATAGAATTCCTGAAATTCATCAATAACTAGGTTGAAAGTCCGTTGTGTCGAAAGCTGCATTAGGTATTGGAATAAGTTTCGGAAACTTCGGATTTCTGTCGGAACAAAGATTTGTAGGGCTTGTGCGATAAGTGGGATGAATTCTTCGCACAAGGTTGCTTCATTTTTGCGCCCTATAAATAAGTAGACAGTGGGAGTCTGTTCAACGGCTTTCATAATGAGGCTTGTCTTCCCAATTCTACGGCGACCGGTAACGACTGTCATTCTTGAACTTTCCTCAAATGCCAATTGCTGAATTCGTTTTAGCTCTTTTAGTTCTTCTTCTCTATTATAAAACCTCATAGTCAGTGAATTATATTAGTAACTGTGGTTACTGTAACCACGGTTACAAAGATATTTATTCTTAGGGGAACGGCAAACTTTTTCTTTCTTTTTATAAATTCTTTACCCTTCCCAATTAAAAATTTTATGATCGTTTCTATTGATTTATACCAATTTTATTGTCAAACTGTCAGGGTGATATTCAAGTATATGAATATCAATACTATATCACCTGACAATAGATGCTGATAATAGGCTGACAATAAAATATATCTACTTTTACTGTCAGCCTTATTTTTATCTCTTATGATCCTTTTATGACTTGATAAATAATAGCTTTAGAAGCATGTTCTGAAGTAACGTCGCATTTTAGTAACAGCCTCCCAAAGTGATATCTACCTATATAGTTCCATTAACGTGCCTATGTAGTTGCCCTAGAGTGCCAGTATAGTTCTACTAAAGTACCGCTATCTTTACTTTGTCACGGCCGTGGTAACTTCTTCCCACAGCCGTGACGAGTTCCTACCACGGCTGTGGAAAGATCTCGTCACAGCGTGGAGAGTTAACAATACTGATGCTTTAATGGAACAATACCTACTTGTTAAGTGAAAGATACCGGCTATATAACATTCATTTAATAGAGGGATTCATTTTAAAAAGCTGCTTTCTATGTGGATGGTATGGTTACTGCAGGCGATGATGTCCTTCAGGTGCTTATAAAATGGAACAGGCTGACAATAAAAGTTCTGATTTTTTATTGTCAGCCTATTGTCATGGCTTATTGTCAGCATGTAAACCGGTGATAATCATTATACTATCGGGAAAAAACTTTGGTTGACAATAAGAATCATCAAATTTATATGTAATCTTCTTCTGTCCTGTCAAAGTTCGTCCTGTAAAGGATAAGTAGCAGTTGACAACTAAAGAAAATAGTAGCTACAGTTGGAAAGAAAAAGAAGTCTTGCTTAATATATTAAGCATGTTTTTGCTATATTTGTGCAATATAAAGAGCATATTTTATGGAAAAACGAATAATAAAGGCAATTATAGCCGAGCGTCAGCAAGAAATTAGTAAGATTCAGCTGGTTGAAAGACCGATATCATTACTTGGGATGAAGAAAGGACAATTTCAGGGAATGAGTTGGATATAGAAGTCGTGCCGGTTTGGAAATGGCTGTTGCGATATTGCTGACATTGAAAGGTGCTAAAACCGATTTATGCAACTTTGTTGCATAAATCATTTGCTACCTTTGCATCAACTAAATGATGAATGTTATGGGACATTGTAGTTGTGGCGCTCACTCATGCGCAGCAGAAAAAAAGGTTGATGTAAAGGTTTCGGTATTCCATGAATATGGGAAAGTGATATTCTCTCTCCTGCTGCTGGCAGGTGGAATAATAATGAATGCTCTCGATTTAGCATTCTTCCGTGAGGATATGTTTCTTTGATATGGTATATCGTAGCCTATCTTCCGGTAGGGATTCCGGTGATGAAAGAAGCCTGGGAAAGTATCAGGGAAAAAGACTATTTCAGTGAGTTTACTCTAATGGTTATTGCTACTCTGGGGGCTTTCTATATTGGCGAATATCCGGAAGGAGTGGCCGTGATGTTATTTTATACAGTAGGAGAACTGTTTCAGGATAAAGCGGTAGATAAGGCCAAACGTAATATCGGAGCCTTATTGGATGTAAGACCCGAGAAAGCACTGGTACTTAGAGAGGGTAATCTTGTTCTTGAAAGTCCTAAAAAGATAAAAGTCGGTGAAATCATAGAAATAAAGGCAGGTGAGCGAGTACCACTCGATGGAACCATGCAGAATGAGGTTGCCGCTTTTAATACAGCTGCATTAACGGGCGAAAGCGCGCCTCGTAATATTCGGAAAGGGGAGGAAGTGCTTGCCGGAATGATTGTAACCGACAAGGTAATCCGACTTGAAGTGACGAGACCTTTTGACAAGAGCGCACTCGCCCGAATATTGGAACTTGTTCAGAATGCCGCCGAACGTAAAGCTCCGGCAGAATTGTTTATTCGCAAGTTTGCCCGTGTTTACACACCGATTGTTATCATACTGGCCGTATTAATTGTATTATCTCCATTTGTCTATTCACTTATCAATCCTACATTTGTATTTACATTTAATGATTGGCTATACAGGGCTTTGGTCTTTTTGGTGATTTCATGTCCATGCGCATTGGTGGTTAGTATTCCGTTAGGCTATTTTGGTGGTATCGGAGCGGCATCCCGATTGGGTATTTTATTCAAAGGAGGTAATTATCTGGATGCTATCACCAAGATCAACACGGTGGTATTCGATAAAACAGGAACCCTGACAAAAGGAACCTTTGACGTGCAGGCCTGTAAAAGTGCAGGCGATATTTCGGAAGAAGAATTAGTGAAACTGGTTGCTTCGGTAGAAAGTGATAGCACACATCCGATTGCCAAGGCTGTTGTAAACTACGCAAAAGAACAAAACATAGAACGTGTAGCTGTTATCGGTACGAAAGAATATGCCGGCTTCGGATTGGAAGCAACGGTAGGCGGAATTCCGGTTCTGGTTGGTAATTGCCGGTTACTGTCCAAGTTTGATATATCCTTTCCGCAAGAATTGTTGAAGATGACAGATACCATTGTAGTCTGTGCTGTTGGAAACCGTTATGCCGGTTATCTGTTGTTGGCTGATGCCTTGAAAGAAGACGCAAAGGTAGCTATTGACCGCTTAAAAGCTTTAAATATTGAAAACATACAGATATTATCCGGTGATAAACAGAGTATTGTTACTAACTTTGCGGAGAAGCTCGGCATATCGAAAGCCTATGGCGACTTGCTGCCGGAAGGGAAAGTGAAACACCTGGAAGAATTGCGTCAGGATGAGGCAAACCGGATTGCATTTGTCGGCGATGGAATGAATGACGCACCGGTGCTCGCTTTAAGTCATGTCGGTATTGCTATGGGAGGATTGGGCAGTGATGCAGCCATTGAAACAGCCGATGTCGTGATACAGACAGATCAGCCGTCGAAAGTAGCCGAAGCTATCAAAGTAGGAAAGCTGACACGAAGAATCATTTGGCAGAATGTATCACTGGCATTTGGAGTGAAATTGCTTGTATTGATTTTGGGAGCCGGTGGAATCGCTACTCTTTGGGAAGCTGTCTTCGCAGATGTAGGCGTTGCGTTGCTTGCCATAATGAACGCCGTCAGAATACAGAAAATGATAAAGTAGGAGAAAGATGGAAGAAGATATTTATTTGGATAAGCTGGTCAGAAGAGATATTAAGCCAACTGCAATAAGGCTCTTGGTGATAAAAGAGATGATGCAGGCAGAGCGTGCAGTGTCATTGCTTGACCTTGAAACATTGCTCGACACAGTCGATAAATCGACCATATCCCGTACCATCGCTCTCTTCTTGTCTCATCACCTCATACATAGCATAGACGATGGAAGCGGTTCGTTGAAGTATGCCGTTTGCGACAACTCTTGCAATTGTGTGGTACAGGATTTACATTCGCATTTTTATTGTGAGAAATGTCATCGGACATTCTGCCTGGAAGGTACCCATATCCCGGTGATTGATTTGCCTGAAGGATTTACTTTGCATAGCATTAATTATGTCCTTAAAGGGATTTGTCAGGAATGTTCTTCTGTGGGAATGACATTGGCAATGAAATAAAAAAGACCGAAACCCGGAACGATAAAAAGATCGTCAGGTTTCGGCCTTCTGCTTTCGCTAATATTGTTTGATTAGTCAATATTGGGATTCAAAGCATGCCAGTCCTTGATGGCTGGGATGATTCCCATTTCAATCACTTCGTCACGAAGTTTACATAAGTGTTCGTAGCTCTTTTCTAATTCTTCCTGTTCGGCAGGAGTTCCGGCTATTTCTTTATAAGTAACGCCGTCTTTAGTAATTGAAGTTTCCATCGCCATCATGATATGGTCGAATTTGCCATTGGAAACATACGTTCCGGCAGGCCAGCGGAATGGCTGTCCGCCCATAGCAGCAGCAATCATTTCGATAGACAGATAAGCCGGGCTTTGGAAAGAAGAACGGCCGCGCAGGTCGATGATATGTTTTCCACCCTGGATGACACGTACTTTCAGTGCTTCCCATTCCGTCAACGGAAGGCGGGTAGTACCGATGAAATCGGTCAGGGGTTCTCCTTTTATTTTGGTGGTAGATGCAAATACAGCCATTTGTTCTCCATGACCGCCATACGTACGACAATTCTGAATGTCGGAAGCGGGGATATGGAAGTATTTCACCAGTTCGTTTTGCAGGCGGGTGCTATCCAACGCAGCCAATGTAGAAACTTGTGAAGGTTTCAAACCTGAATACAACAAAGTAATCAAGCCGGTGATGTCTGCAGGATTAAAGATGACAACGATATGTTTTACGTTCGGGCAATATTGACGAACGTCTTTTCCGAATTGAGCGGCAATCTCTGCATTTCCTTTCAACAGATCTTCGCGGGTCATACCTGCCTTACGGGCTGCTCCACCGGAAGAAACAATATAAGAAGCTCCGGTCAGCGCTTCTTTGATGTCGGAAGTATAGGTAAGGTTGACACCCTCAAAACCGCAATGATACAGTTCTTCAGCTACTCCTTCCAAAGCTGGTGCGAATGGATCATAGAGACAAATATTCGGAGTGAGTTTCATCATCATGGCTGTTTGTGCCATGTTGGAGCCGATCATTCCGGCAGCTCCCACAATCGTAAGTTTCTCGTTGGTTAGAAATTCCATAATTTTATATGTTTAAAAAGGTGAATAATTTACTCTTTCTTTTTGTCGCTACAAAGTTAACATATTAGAACGCAGATTGTTCATTGCAAATAGTTTTTCTCGATAACGAAAAGTTATAGCTGACAGATTGAGGGATCTATTCAAAATAGATTATCTTTGCTGCTTATATAATATAATAGATAAGAATATGAGCATCGAATTAGGAAAGTTCAACCAGCTTGAAGTCGTGAAGGAAGTCGATTTCGGCGTATATCTCGATGGTGGGGAAGAAGGTGAGATTTTGTTGCCTACCCGCTATGTGCCCGAGGATTGTAAGATAGGAGATTTTTTGAATGTGTTTCTTTACCTGGATATGGATGAGAGGCTGATTGCTACGACACTGACCCCGTTAGTGCAGGTCGGACAGTTTGCTTGTCTGGAAGTCTCCTGGGTAAATCAATACGGAGCTTTCCTGAACTGGGGATTGATGAAAGACCTATTTGTGCCGTTCCGTGAGCAGAAGATGAAAATGCAGGTTGGACGGAAATACGTGGTTCATGCACATGTGGATGAAGAGAGTTACCGTATTGTGGCTTCAGCAAAAGTGGAACGTTATCTGTCGAAAGAAAAGCCGGAATATGCTCCGGGAGCAGAGGTGAATATTCTTATCTGGCAGAAGACGGACTTAGGCTTTAAGGCAATTATAGATGATATGTATAGCGGTTTGTTGTATGAAAATGAAATATTCTGTCCGTTGGAGACAGGGATGGAAATGAAAGCTTTTGTGAAACAGGTGCGTGAAGATGGTAAAGTAGATTTGATTCTTCAGAAACCCGGTTTTGAAAAGATTGACGATTTTTCGAAAACGCTGCTAGACTATATCAAAGAGCACGGGGGACGAATTAACTTGAATGATAAAAGTCCTGCGGAAGATATCTACGATACGTTTGGTGTCAGCAAGAAAACCTTTAAGAAAGGAGTGAGCGACTTGTATAAGAAACGTCTGATTACCTTGCACGAGGATGGCATTGTTTTGGCGGATTCCTAAACAGAATAGGGATTTCCCTACATACGAATAGAGAGAATCATTGGGGTGGGGAGTTTCCTCACCCTATTTTTGTGGTATCAGATTAAAGATATAAATAATAAAAACGAGATAAGTTATGCGTAAGATTATAATAAGTTTCTGCATCCTGTTCGCTGCCCTTTCCTTACAAGCGCAGTCTGTTAACGGAATCCGTATCGACGGTGGGAACACTCCGATACTTGTTTACTTGGGAGGAAACCAAATCAGTTTGCCTACTACTACCTGCTTTATAGCCAATTTGAATCCCGGACATTATATTGTTGAAGTATATGCCACCCGCTTTACCCGTCCGGGAGAGCGAGTATGGAAAGGAGAAAAATTGTATAAAGACTATGTTTATTTCGATGGTAGGGGAGTGAAAGAGATATGGGTAGACGGACGTGATAACATGCATCCGGAAAGACCCGACCGCCCCGGACAGGGGGGACATCGTCCGGGACAAGGAGAACACCGCCCGGGATATGGTTACAACAGGGTCATGAACGATCAGCTCTTTCAAACGTTTTATAATGAGATGAAGAAGGAGCCTTTTAAAGATGATCGTATAAAGTTGCTTAATGCTGCATTGGCCGGTTCTGATTTTACATCTGCCCAATGTCTCCAACTGACCAAACTTTATACATTTGACGATGACCGGATGGAAATTATGAAGATAATGTATCCCCGCATTGTAGATAAAGAAGCTTTCTTTACAGTGATTAATACCCTGACATTTACTTCCAGCAAGGACAAGATGAATGATTTTGTGATAGGGTATGGTCGGCGTTGATACTATTAACTGTACGGTTATAGAGATATGTTACGCATGTTTATTGAGGAATATTATCGGAATAATAAATGATAGGAGATTGAATTATGAAACGAATACTTTTTTTACTCTTTGCGGTCGGTCTGACTGCCAATATGACCGTAATGGCTGGAATGAGCACCAGCAAGGTACGTAAGGAGACACGTTTTCTTACCGATAAGATGGCGTATGAATTGAGTTTGAGTACACAGCAATATAATGATGCGTATGAGATTAATTACGACTTTATTTATTCTGTCCGTAATATAATGGATTACGTAGCACGTGGTTACGAATGGGCATTGGATGATTATTATGAAGCTTTGGATATCCGTAACGACGATCTTCGCTGGGTATTGAGTGATGCGCAGTATCGTCGGTTTCTCGGTGCCGAGTATTTCTATCGGCCGATTTATGTAACCGGAGGGAAATGGAGTTTCAGGGTTTACATCAATTACCCGAACCGTAGCTTGTTCTATTTTGGTGTGCCTTATCATTACCGTACTTATTGTGGAGCGCATTATCGTCCACACTTTCACCATACAAGCTACTATCGGGGAAGATATACTAATTTCAACCATTACTCTGCACCGCACCGGGTGAGAGATCAGAGAGTATATCACTCTTATCGTCGTTCGGACTTTGGTTCTGTCCGGTTCCGTCCGAATACTTCCACTCGTCCGCATAATGCACCGACACGTCCGGGTAATTCTTCCCGTCCGGGTTCATCAACAACACGTCCCGGAACGTCTCGTCCAAGCACATCTACTCGTCCTGATACGTCTCGTCCCGGAACGACAACGCGACCTGGTACGTCGACTCGTCCCCGTCCGGAAACAAGTTCCGGTTCTTCAAGCTCTAATCGCAGACCGACAAGCGGAAGTTCGACAAGTAGCGGTTCCAACCGTGAAAGTGGAAAGACAAGTCGCAGCTCAAGGGAAAGTTCAAGTAGGCGAAACGATAGTAGTGGTTCCTATAATAGAAATAACAGTTCTGATAGAAACAATAGTTCTTCCAGTCGTGGTAGCTCCGGTCGTGGCAGTTCTAGTTCCAATCGTGGCAGTTCTAGCTCCAGTCGTAGTTCTTCCAGTCGCAGTAGTGAAAATACTACCAGCCGTAGCAGTAGTACTACCTCTAGCCGTAGTAGCGGTAGTTCGAGTTCTACTCGAAGCAGCGGTAGCTCTACCCGGAGCAATGTTTCCAGCGGACAAACAGAAAGACGCTCTTCTTCCGGAAGTACGAGAAGTAATAGCACTCAAAGCTCTTCCCGTTCTTCTGAAAGAAACAGCAGTTCAAGAAGATAACCTATTCCTTTATTATTTATATCAATCTCATTGCTCCTCAGCGGTAGGAGAACTAGACTTCGGTTTTTCACCGGCTAGACTATTCCGGGCGTCGCCCGTAACTTGGATATCGGGGCGGATACTATCCGCCTCGATTTCACTTATTACTCCTTTCTGTGCAAGACGTTTTGCAATCAGCTTGTAGTAACCTTCCATATTCTCCTTTAATTGTCCGTCTTCTGCAAAAGAACTGCGGAAATGCTTGGGTTTCGGGATAATGGAAGCTAGGAAAATACTTTCTTCCGTGGTCAGTTGCGAAGGGCGTTTCTTGAAATAATAAGCAGACGCTTCCTGAATACCATAAACGAGCGGTCCCCATTCTACAATATTCAGATATACTTCGTACATACGTTCTTTGGAAGTTAGTCTTTCATTCTCTATCAGCCACACAATCAATGCTTCTTCCAGTTTACGCGCAAAGTTCTTGTTACGGTTCAGGAATACATTCTTTACCAGTTGCATGGTGATCGTACTTCCTCCGCGTGCAAAGCGTTTCACTTGCAGGTCGTAAATCAGTGCTTCCCGTAAGGCATCGGGCAGGAAACCGCGATGATAAAAGAATGCTCCATCTTCGCTTTGCATGACAGACATTCTTAGAATGGGGGAAATGCTGTCTAAGGGTGTAAAGTGATTGCATGAAGGGCCGATAGGGAAGGTTCGTACCGGCACTCCATTCTCATAAGCTGTGTAAATGAACTCACCGGACATTTTGGAGAGTGAAGTAGCTCCATAGCTTATGATATGGAAATCTTTTTCTTTCAATTCAGATTCCAGTTTGAGACTATCCAGTTGCGCAAAATCAATGTCTAACAGAAAATGATAAGCCAGCTCGCCACTTGTCTTGATGCCTTCCAGATTACTGAATAATCCTTTCGGCAGAGAACTGAACAGATCGTCTGCCGGAAACCAGGATTTGTTGACTGCTGCAGTGAAATGCCAGTTTCCCTTCTCCTTCTCGGCCCGTAAATAAGGATGAAACTGGAGTTTGTTGAAGTCAACAATGGTGGTACTGTCCAATTCAAATGAGTGCCCGTTTATGTTCATCTCGTAACAGAGTTGTCCGCGATCGAGATGAATGATTTCAGGAGAGAGGGCTTTATGAAATACGTCCAGCCCGTTCACTCTTGCTTTTCCTTTGAGATAGACTTGTTTGGAAGACCCTATTTCTTTCGTCAGGCTATACGATAAAGTGTCAAAGGTTATCTTAGCACCATATCTACGTGTTATATAAGGTATGGAAACTTTTAGAGAATCAGATGAATAAAGCGTTGCTTTTAATGAGTTGTAATGTTGGTGCAGTTCACCATTGGCTATCCAATGCTGTGCAAAACTGTCTTCTTGTATGGTGATGACGGATTGAAAATGATTTTCTTTAATGATAAAAGAAGGAAGAGTGAGAGATACAAAATTATTGTTTTTTCTTTCCGTGATACAGATATTGTTTAGTTGTCCGTTTTCGGGCATAAAACCATAACATAAATTTAATATTTTGTTGATTCTTTCTGCGTAATTTGTTTGGGGGGCCGTTTGTGGCGACGTTCGAGTGAGATATTCTGGTTTCTTTCTAAAAAGAAAATCGTAGTTGGCGACGGAATCCCGCTTTGTGAATGCAAGTGTAATTCCGTCTGCGGCTACATAACGTATTTTTATTTTTCTGCTTAGTAATTTCCAGAAGTTCAGTTTGACACGAGTGGATGTGAGTGTCAGTAATGTGTCTCGTTGTTCGGGTACAACAGAGAGACCTTCGAGGATGATTTCATTCAATCCATTCATTTCCAGATTATCGTAATGAATACGTAGCCCGTGAGTTTGCTCAATATGGGAGGTACGTTTGTCGACTATGCTTCTTAAGAGAGCGTTGCGACTTAAATAAAGACTGATGAGACAGATGAGTAGACCCCCACTGGCTGACAGCAGAAGAATATGTTTCTTACTGTTCTTTTTCATCGTTTGATTTTGATAATTTATCGGATGCAAAGGTAGACAATATTCTGTTTCGTAGTATATAAACTGTTTTTTTAATTGGTTGTTCGATTCTAAGCGTACAACTGTTCATTTTCGTACACCACTCTGTTTTGCAATCTTTCTGATTATTAGCTTGTTATCTTTTTGGCACGCTCGTTGCATATCTATAGTCGCAAGCGGACAACGAAGAAAAATGAAAAAAAGTTCAGAATGTTGCAACCGTTTGAGACACTTGAGCCGTCTAATAAACAGAAGAACAAAAAAACAGAATGTTGAACAAATAAAAAATATACAATTATGAAAACTACAGTATTATTCAGAATGATCGTTTTAGTTGCTATGGTATTTGCAGGTATCTCTAATGCAACAGTGAAGGCACAAAACAATAACTTCATTACTAATGAAGAAAAAGTAGATGATCTCGTGGTGTCGAAAGTGATTTACAGATTGGATGGTTCTCTTTATCGTCACATGAAATATGATTTTACCTATGACGATCAAAAGAGAATGGCTACCAAAGAGGCTTTCAAATGGGACGCTTCCACTGACAAATGGCTGCCGTACTTCAAGATTGATTATACTTATTCTTCTAATGAAATCACTTTGGTATACGCACGTTGGAATGACTCACACAGAGCTTACGATGCATCTGTTGAAAAGAGCGTGTACGAATTGAACGACGCTAATATGCCGGTAGCTTATATGAACTATAAATGGAATGATAAATGGATTGAAGAATCTAGTGTGAACTGGGCTATGAACGTGGCTACTCCGGCAACGAATGAAGCAACTCTGCTGACTGCCAGCAGATAAAAATAAATTAGGAGTTGTGAAACTCCTTCTCTCTCTCTTAATTTAACTGCATTAAAAACGGTGGATTGCCCTATGAGGAAATCCACCGTTCTGTTTATCTGATAAACAGCTTATATTGATTTGTATTACTTTCCGGTGCGGTGCCTATTTAACGAGTGGCAAATATTCTCCATAACCTTCCTCTTTCATTTTCTCTTTCGGGATAAAACGAAGGGAGGCGCTATTGATGCAATAACGTAATCCGCCTTTCTCTTTCGGACCATCTGTGAATACATGTCCCAGATGCGCATCCCCAGTTTTACTGCGCACTTCCGTACGTATCATGCCATGCGAAGTATCTTTCTTCTCTGCGATGATATCTTTTTGAATCGGCTGGGAAAAGCTAGGCCACCCGCAACCCGAATCGAACTTGTCGGTAGAAACAAACAAAGGCTCTCCGGTGGTAATATCAACATAAATGCCTGGGCGGTGCTCATTCCAGTATTCATTGTGGAAGGCCGGTTCGGTGGCATTCTTCTGGGTTACTGCATATTGTTCCGCCGACAGTTCCTTGCGGAGGGTTGAGTCATCCGGTTTTTGATACACTTTAGTTTTCGGTGCATTGGCTTTGCGTGCCATTTCAAATAAAGCAGGATTGATGTGGCAGTATCCTCCAGAATTTTTATCCAGATAGTCCTGATGGTAAGTCTCTGCGGGATAGAAATTAGTCAATGGCTTTACTTCTATAGCGATAGGAGTCTTATATTGTGCAGACAATAGTTTAATAGCCTGGTTGATGACAGGAAGATCTTCTTTATCTACATAGTAAATCCCGGTTCTATACTGTGTTCCCCGGTCATTACCCTGACGGTTGAGGCTGGTAGGATCAATTGTCTTGAAATACAGATCGAGCAGCAAATTTAAATCTACCGTTTTAGGATCATAAACCACCTTTACTGTTTCCGCAGCATTGGTTTTTCCTGAACAGACCTGTTCATAACTCGGGTTGGCAACATTACTGTTGGCATATCCTACTTGAGTACTTTCTACTCCTCGAATTTGTTTCAGGAAATGTTCTGTTCCCCAGAAGCATCCTCCTGCAAAATAGATTTCTGCTTGATTTTTCATTGGTTTAGCAACTCCTAAAAATGTATTACTAATCACTACGATCACTATGATGATAAAATACTTCATATCCGTTAGTTCTTTCTATAATAACGAATGAACCAACGGATATGTTTGAAGGAACTACTATA
The DNA here is from genome assembly GCF_003602935.1 of Bacteroides sp. AM54-2NS. NCBI lineage: Bacteria > Pseudomonadati > Bacteroidota > Bacteroidia > Bacteroidales > Bacteroidaceae > Bacteroides > Bacteroides sp. AM54-2NS. The sequence continues at coordinate 27,053 of NZ_QTMZ01000026.1, read as the reverse complement.
CTAAACTCAAATATATTTCTTTTTATTCAATGATCTGTCCTTTGTAGAAATCCAGAATTTTAGTCCGGAACAGATAGTCGTATTTAGCTTGCAACTTATCCGAAAGAGCTTTCGTCAGATTAAGTTTGGCTTCATTATATTCTACAAAGGTAGCTTTGCCGTTATTGAATTTCTCACTCATCAGGCGGAAAGACTCCTCGTTGGCTTTCACTGCCACTTCACTGGAGTTGTACTTGCTTTCAGCAGCTAGAGCATTATACCAAGCCTGCTGAATCTCTTTGTAGAGTACTTTCTTTGCGTTATCCAATCTCAAAGATAAGTCTATTTGTTGTAAACGAGCGGTGCGTACTCGGTTTCGTGTAGAAAAACGATTAAAGATCGGAACGCTCAAATTGAATCCTATATACTTATTTAGGTTGTTCTTTATCTGACTGCCGAAGCTGTTTTCTGATCTTCCGCTCACCGTATAATAATTGCTACCCAAACCGGCGCTGAAAGAGAGTTGTGGATAGAATGCACTTTGAGCAATACGAATGCTATTAAGACTACCTTGTAAACGGTATTCTGCAGCCTTAATACTTGGTTTGTAAGCAAGAGCCTGTGTATATATATCATCCGGTGGGGTGAGAGATTCGAACTCTAGTTCTTCCTTAGGACTTTCGAGCACGAATCCTTCAGGCGTAGGTAATTCCAAAAGTTGGGTGAGGTCTAATAATGATAACTTGTACGTATTGTCTGATTGTACAGCAGTCATTTCGTCCTGTGCGACACGGGCTTGTGCTTCGGCCACTTCAGAAGGAGATGCTTTACCTACTCCGTGGAGCCCTTGGATGCGCTTTAGCTGGTCTTTGCTTAAATCTACCTGATTATGAGCAACCTTACTTAATTCTTGGTTGAATAAAACCTGCAAATAAGCGGAAGTGACATTGATTGCAATGTCTTCTTTGGCTTTATTCAAATCTTCTATAGCGGCTTTTAAATCCAACTTGGCAAGTGAATATTGGTTGGATAACTGCAAACCGGTAAATATAGGTACATTGGTTCCCAAGCTGAAACTGGTATTGGCACTGTTAATGTCACTATACGAGTTGTCTATCGGAGAAGCAGTACGTCCCCAACTCCAGTTTTGGCTGGCGCTACCGCTCAAATTCGGAAGACGTGTCCATTTGCTAGTGTTTACACTCACTTTATTGGCTTCAACACTGTTGGTCGATTGACGAATCTCTATATTATGCTCGATGGCATAGTCGATACATTGCCGCAATGTCCATGCTTGCGGGGAGTTGTTCTGTGCTTGGATAGAAGTGATTCCGATCCCGGCAAGCAGAAGGGCTGATATGGTTTTACGAATTATTTTCATTGAATTCAATTATTTATCTTTTTTCTCTGCACCCCGTATTTTATCCTGTGCAGTTATTCCTTTCTTGATTTCTATCTTGATTCCATCACTCATTCCGGCAGTCACCTGCGTACGCTGGAACTTTTGTTCGGGCACTGAATCTGTCATGATGTACACAAATGTAGAGTCGCCATTAAACTCAATAGTGCTTTCGGGGACTGCCAATACTTGATTTGCCCTTTGCAACACGATTTCCGCATTAGCCGAATATCCGGAACGAATCTGAACGGAATCCGGAATGGTAATTGCAGCCTTGATTTCAAATTGGTTGGCACCATTGGTTTCTACCCCTTTCGGAGAGATATATTCCAGAATGGCGTTGAAAGTCAGATTCTGCAAAGCTCCGATTGTCAGTTTGATCGGCATCTGTTCATGGATACGTCCCACTTCCGTTTCATCAATATTACCACGGAAAATCATGTCGTTCATATTGGCTACCGTAGCAATCGTGGTTCCATCATTGAACGTGTTACTCATAATCACAGAGTTACCGGCTTTTACAGGTACATCCAGAATCAACCCATCAATGGTAGAACGAATCATCGTACTACTGAACGATGCACTGTTTTTAGTAATCCCTTCTTTTACGATTTCCAGATTATCTTTAGCCGTCTGTCTCTCTTCACGAGCTTGCTTCAAGGCTACTTCACTTTTCTCATATTCTTCCCGGCTAATCAGCTGATCTTCGTATAACTTCTTTACGCGGGCAAAATCCGTTTCTGCCTGTGTTGCATTAATCTCTGCCAGGCGCACACGACTTTCCGCAGAATTCAGTTGACCGAGTTCAGGGATTACTTTTACTTTGGCGATCACTTCCCCTTTCTTCACAGCTTGTCCGGCTTCTTTGTACACTTCGTCGATAATACCCGAAATCTGCGGTTTGATTAAAATTTCGTCTCTCGGTTCCACCTTTCCGGTAGCTACTGTGGTCTTTTGGAGGTCAGTGACTTCCGGTTTTACTATTTCGTAAGTGATTACCTTGGGTTTAGACTTCTGATAAAGGAATACGAATGTTCCGACAAGAATGATAGCAATGACTACCAATAATGTGATTTTCAGATACTTTTTCATGACTTTATTTATATTTTTATTGTTTACGATTAATAATTGAAATCCCTCGCACCTCTTTATTCGTCTCGAATAGCTTCAATCGGTTTGATAGCCATAGCCCGATAAGCAGGTGCCAGACCTGCCAACATTCCCAGTGCGATCAGAAGAGCACAAGTGCCGATTGCCAGTCCGAAGGTAACCTGAAAACGGACGTCTCCTCCGTCGGCGTTTGCTCCCATCTCTACCAGTTGCAACACCATGACGGCAAAAGAGATTCCACACATTCCTGCAATGGTAGTAAGCACCATACTTTCCGATAGAATCTGTTGCAGGATATCTTTGGGGCGTGCGCCGATTGCCCGGCGGATACCAATTTCGGTGGTACGTTCTTTCACGGTTACCATCATAATATTAGATACGCCGATGGCACCTGCCAACAGAGTCCCCAATCCTACCATCCAAACCAGTATGTTGATACCGGTAAACAGATTGTCTACCATCGAAAACATTGCTTCCGCATTCAGGTACATAAGTGCCTGTTTGTCGTTAGGCGCGATATAATGCGCAGCTTTAATAATCTGTTCCATTTCCGGTTGTACGTCGGACACTTTGATTCCATGCTTCACGGTGAAGCAGATGACGTCGATCCGTCCTCCTAAGTTATACGTTTGCTGCATCGTGGTGAAAGGCAGGGTGACAGCTTCCGAAGCCCGTCCCTGTATGTTCATATCCCCTTCGGAGGAAGACATGCCGATCACCTGATAATAAATTCCGTCCACACGTATGTATTTTCCACAAGGATCCTCTCCCGGTTTGAACAGGCTTTCATAGATACGCTTTCCGATCACACACACTTTACGCGCTTCCTGTATATCCACTTCGTTGATAAACCTGCCGTAGGCCATTTCCTGTGATTCGATGTGGAGATAGTCCGGATATAATCCTTTCACGCTGCAATCGTATTTCTTATCTTCGTATACAGCTTTGGAACCCCAACGGGCAATGGAAGGAGTAATGACCTCCACATCTTTGACTTGCGAACGGAGGCGCTCGATGTCGATAGCTTCCAGATTCCACCACCTGCCTTTGCGGAAACCTTTGTAAGCTTCGCCCGTTTTCTGTGCGGCAAGGAAGCCGGAGTTGGTTGCGAATCCTTCAAAGTTCTTTTTCATCATGCCTTCCAGTCCTTGTCCGCCGCCGATCAGGGCGACGAGCATAAAGATTCCCCAGAAAACACCGAATGCAGTCAGCAGGCTTCTCGTTTTATTTCTTGTAATGGTAATGAGGATTTCCTCACAGGTATCCATGTCTATTCTCATAGTCTTAATCTGCTCTAAGTGCTTCGATTGGTCGGATGCTGACTGCTTTTCGGGCAGGGAATAATCCGGCTAACGTACCAGCTATTATTAATGTGAGTGTAGCCTGTATGGCGATTCTTATATCTACTGTCGGATTCAGGAAAACAGTTTCCGTCCACATTCCGGTATCCATTGTCTGATTGCCAAAGGCGTTATTCATCCATTCGGTCACTCCGATGCCCGCCACCATACCTATATATCCGAATATCGTGGTAATGGTGACACTCTCTACGATAATCAGCCAGAGAATAGAAAGCGGCTTGGCACCCAGAGCTTTGCGGATACCGAATTCACGGGTACGTTCTTTTACGGTAATCAGCATGATATTGGACACTCCTACAATCCCGCTTAACAGCGTGAAGATACCGATCACCCAGATGGCGATGCGTAGCATATTCGAGCCTTGCTGCTGTTGCAAGTAGTTGGTAAACCGGTTCCAAATCCAGATAGCACTATGGTCTGTCGGGTCAAAGCGATGATTAGCCCCCAGCACCTTGCGGTAATGAGCTTCAAATGCTTCATTCGCTTCTATCGTTTCCAGGTTTTTGGTAGTCATGACAAGGTTATTCAACTTGTCTCCTTTGTTGTAAATCGTTTGCAGGGTGGTGAAGGGGATGTAAGCATCGCTGTCTCCGCTGTCTCCTTTATCATTATACAGCCCTACTACCTGATAAACCACATTACCGGCATTGACAAACTGCCCGATAGGCTCGGTATGCGTTTTATCGAAAAGAATCTCTGCTGTCTTTTTATGGAGCACAATTACTTTCCGCCGCTCTTTTATATCAATTTCATTGATGAAACGTCCTTTGAAGAGTTTCACCACTTCTACTTCCGTATGGTTGGGATATACGCCGGAAAGATTCAAACTGACGTATTCTTGCCCGAAGCTTAAATTAATGCCTCCTTGCCACACGGTTGCTCCGGCTTTAATGACATGGTCCGGAAAATAATGGTCGGTAGCATCTACGTCTTTATTATCCAGTTGCACTCGTCTTCCTTCTTTCAGTCCATCGTATGATTTGCTGGTCCATCCCGGAAAAATCTTGATGGAGTTCATGGCACGTTCGGAAGCCGATTGCTCGAATGCATGGATCAATCCATTGCCTGCGCCTAACAGGACGATCAGCATAAAGATACCCCATGCCACAGCAAATCCTGTGAGAAAAGTCCTTAGCTTGTTACGCTTGATGGTACTGTATATTTCTTGCCAAATATCAATCATTTTTTTAAGTATTAGGTGATAAGTAAGTATTAGGTATTAAGTATTAAGCTGCGCTGCGACCGCATGGAATTAATACTTATTACTTAATACTTATTTCATGAAACCGTCTTTGCCGAACGGAGAGGCATCGTGGTCGATATTATCTTCAATGCGTTCGATAACCCCGTCCTTGATGTGTATAATCTTGTCTGTTTGGTTGGCAACTCCGCTTTCGTGGGTGACAACTACAATCGTCATTCCCAGCTTATGAAGATCTTTCAGAATTTGCATCACTTCCACGGAAGTTTTACTGTCCAAAGCTCCTGTAGGCTCATCTGCCAGAATGATTTGCGGTTGGGTGATTAAAGCCCGTGCGATTGCCACACGTTGTTTCTGACCGCCACTCATTTCGTTGGGCATGTGATGTGCCCAGTCTTTTAAACCCAGACGGTCGAGATATTCCAAGGCAAGTGCATTTCGCTTCTTGCGGCTTATCCCTTGATAAAATAAAGGAAGTGCTACATTCTCTACGGCATCTTTAAAGGAAATCAGGTTAAATGACTGGAAGATAAATCCGATCATGCGATTCCGGTATTCGGCAGCTTTGGTTTCGCTTAAGTTCTTGATGAGTACGTTATTCAGATAATACTCTCCGGTGTCGTAGTTGTCGAGAATTCCCAATATATTGAGTAAAGTTGATTTCCCAGACCCGGATGCTCCCATGATGGAAACAAATTCTCCCTGTTCGATATTGAGATTGATACCTTTAAGTACATGGAGAGGCGCTCCGTTGTTGTAGGTCTTGTTGACGTTTGTTAGTTGTATCACAATTTTCTTTATTTAGATTCTGTTTTCTAATAATTTTCTACTATTAGACGGCTGCAAGATACGAAAAGTTGCAAAGAGGTTGAACTTTTTTTGAAAAACATTTTGTAGACTCAATCTTCTTTACGTAATTTGTGTGCAGTAAACTTAATGATTAACTAACCCTTTTAAATAAAAGTATCATGAATTCAAACATGGAAAAGCCCTACGTAGTAGGTATTGACATAGGCGGAACGAATACCGTCTTTGGAATTGTAGACGCACGCGGAACTATTATTGCCAGCAGTTCAATCAAAACATCTGGTTATCCTACAGTAGAAGAATACGCTGATGAAGTGTGTAAAAGCCTGCTTCCATTGATTATTGCTAATGGTGGCGTTGATAAAATCAGAGGTATCGGTATCGGTGCTCCGAATGGTAACTATTACACGGGAACGATTGAATTTGCTCCAAACTTGCCTTGGAAAGGAATTCTTCCGTTGGCTGCCATGTTTGAAGAAAGACTGGGTATCCCCACTGCTTTGACAAACGATGCAAATGCTGCTGCTATCGGTGAAATGACTTATGGCGCTGCCCGTGGTATGAAAGACTTTATCATGATTACACTGGGTACCGGTGTGGGTAGTGGTATTGTTATCAACGGCCAGATGGTATATGGACATGACGGTTTTGCAGGCGAATTAGGACACGTGATCGCTCGTCGCGATGGTCGTCTTTGCGGTTGTGGACGTAAGGGATGTCTGGAAACTTACTGTTCGGCTACCGGTGTAGCTCGCACAGCTCGCGAATTCCTTGCCGCTCGTACGGATGCCAGCTTGCTTCGTAACATTCCTGCAGAAAACATTACTTCAAAAGATGTATATGACGCAGCTGTACAAGGAGATAAATTGGCACAGGAGATCTTCGAATTTACAGGTAATATCTTGGGTGAAGCTTTGGCGGATGCTATTGCATTCTCCAGCCTGAAGCCATTGTATTGTTCGGTGGCTTGGCTAAGTCCGGTGACTATATCATGAAACCGATTCAGAAGGCCATTGATGATAATATCCTGAATATCTATAAAGGTAAGACGAAATTGCTCGTTTCCGAATTGAAGGATTCTGATGCTGCTGTACTGGGTGCCAGTGCATTGGCTTGGGAACTGAAAGATTTGAAAGAATAATATATCATTATTATAATAAAGGTGATGAAGCCTCGGGAGTCTATGACTTTCGGGGCTTTGTTTTATTATTCCTTTCCGCCATCTACAAGGCATCTACAGCCTATTCAGAAAAGGGTTTATTCTCACTAGTATGAGAAATAATACTCATACTAATGGGAATATATTCTCATAGGTATGAGTATTTTTTCTCACAGGTGTGAGTATAGTTGAGAAAATGTACTTCCCAGATAATAGCTTTGCGAGAATGGTAGCAATAAAAAAGGGAACTTCATTCATTATGAAGTTCCCTTTTTTATTTCGAATCGAAAAGTTCGGCTTATTAGTTAGCTCTTTTTTCTTTGATTCTAGCTTTCTTACCAGTAAGAGCGCGCAGGTAGTACAATTTAGCGCGACGAACTTTACCTACCTTGTTCACTTCGATGCTATCGATAGCCGGTGATTCGATTGGGAAAATTCTTTCTACGCCTATAGTTCCTGACATTTTACGTACAGTAAAACGTTTCTTGTCTCCGTGACCGGCGATTTTGATAACAACACCACGGTACAACTGTACACGTTCTTTGTTACCCTCGATAATACGATATGCTACTGTTACAGTGTCTCCTGCTTTGAAGCTCGGGTGCTGTTTTCCGGTAGCAAATGCTTCTTCTGCAATTTTAATTAAATCCATTGTTGTTATTATTAAATTGTTTCATCGTTACAACGCAACATACCAAGTATCTCTTCTCTTGACAGCGATTGCGCGAAAGCGGTGCAAAGTAACGAATTATTTGCCAGATAGCCAAATGTTTTTGTATATTTGTGGCATATCTAAAAATAGCGAACATGAAACAGACTTATGTAAAGTATCTGATGGTGGCGACGTTTGCAGGAGGCTTCCTGTTTACTTCCTGCCGGACCGCACGCGAGACTACGGCACAGTACGAAGTAACCAAAGTAGAGGGTAGCATGATAACGATTGATTCTGTTTGGGACACCATTCCCAACGCGAAAGCTGCCGAAATCTTAAAGCCTTATAAGGAAAAGGTGGATGCGATGATGTATGAAGTCATCGGCACCAGTGCGATGAAAATGGACAAAGGAGGTCCCGAAAGTTTACTTTCCAACCTTGTTGCAGGTGTTTTGCAGCAAGCGGCTGTTCAGGTGTTGGGGAAACCTGCTGATATGGGATTGGTAAATATGGGCGGCTTGCGTAATATCTTGCCCGAAGGAGATATCACGGTAGGCGATGTGTTTGAAATTCTTCCTTTTGAGAATTCTCTTTGCGTACTGACTATGAAAGGAACAGACTTGAGACGTCTTTTTGAAGCGATTGCATCTCTGCACGGAGAAGGAGTGAGCGGTATCCGCCTTGAAATCACCAAAAATGGAAAGTTGCTGAACGCCTTTGTCGGTGAAAAACCACTAAAGGATGACCAGCTTTACACGGTGGCCACTATCGACTATCTGGCAGATGGAAATGGACGGATGGATGCTTTCCTGCAGGCAGAAAAGAGAGTATGCCCCGAAGACGCAACCTTACGCGGACTATTTCTTGATTATGTACGCAAACAGACTGCCGAAGGCAAAGCGATTACCTCCAAACTGGATGGACGTATTACCATAAAATAAAAAGGAGAATCTAAAAATATTGAATATGAAAAGAATTCAGATATTATTCCTGTTATGTCTTGCATTGAGCTTTACTTTCTCAATTTTTGCGCAGGATAAGGATACCAAAGAAGTGATTATTTTACAAACAAGCGATGTGCATAGTCGTATCGAACCTGTCAATCAGAAGGGGGACGAATACTATAATAAAGGTGGTTTTCTTCGCCGGGCTGCTTTTCTCGAACAGTTCCGCAAGGAGCATAAGAATGTGCTGCTTTTCGACTGCGGAGATATTTCTCAGGGAACACCTTATTATAATATGTTCCGCGGAGAAGTGGAAGTTAAACTAATGAATGAAATGGGTTACGATGCTATGACTATCGGTAACCATGAGTTTGATTTCGATGTGGATAATATGGAACGTATTTTCAAGATGGCTAATTTCCCGGTTGTTTGTGCCAACTATAATCTGGATGCTACGGTATTGAAAGATATAGTTAAACCCTACGTCGTTCTTGAGAAATATGGTTTGAGAATTGGTGTGTTTGGCCTTGGAACCCAACCCGAAGGGATGATTCAGGCTAATAAATGCGAAGGAGTCGTTTATGAAGATCCTATCCGCGTATCCAACGAAATAGCTGCTTTGTTGAAAGACGAAGAAGGTTGTGATTTGGTAGTATGCCTGTCTCATCTGGCATTCAAATGGATGAACATCTGGTTGCCGGAACACGCAATATCGACGTGATTCTGGGCGGGCACTCTCATACATTTATGAAAGGCCCCAAAACATACTTGAATATGGACGGAAAAGAGGTGCCTGTTATGCACACGGGAAAAAATGGTGTTCGTGTAGGCCGTCTCGATTTGACTTTGAAACATAAATGAAGATAATCCCCTCAATAGTAACGCTTTTATTCCTTATTGCGGCCGGCACGGTTTCAAGTCCGGCGCAGAATGCTACAACCGTTGAACCTCTGCTGGTGTATAAAGCCCTTCAGGACAAAGACTGCCGGCACTGTTGATTCGGTTATGGATAAGCTTTCCTTTAAAGAAAGGTAGGGCAGTTGTTCATCTATACCATTGCCCCGGTAGATACCAAACGAAACCTGGAACTGTTGCGCGAAGTAATCGACACCTATAAAGTGGGCGGACTTCTCTTTTCCGGTGGGAAGATGCAAAATCAGGTTGAACTGACAAACCGGGCGCAACGGCAGGCAAAAGTCCCTTTGATGATTACCTTTGATGGAGAATGGGGACTGGCCATGCGTTTGCGTGGTATGCCTGTTTTTCCACGGAATATGGTATTGGGATGTATCCGTGACAACAAGCTGCTCTATGAATACGGGCGTGAAGTTGCTCGTCAATGCCGACAGATTGGAGTACAGGTCAACTTTGCTCCGGTGGCGGACGTGAATATAAATCCTGAAAATCCCGTAATCAATACCCGTTCTTTTGGAGAAGATCCGATACAGGTGGCTGATAAGGTTATCGCTTATGCTTCCGGTTTGGAAAGTGGAGGGGTTTTATCTGTGTGTAAACATTTTCCCGGACATGGAGATACCGATGTTGATTCGCATAAGGCGCTTCCGGTACTTCCTTTCACTCGTGAGCGTCTGGACAGTGTGGAACTTTATCCTTTTAAAGAAGCCATCCGTGCCGGATTGGGCGGTATGATGGTAGGACATTTGCAAGTTCCGGTGATAGAACCGATTGGTGGACTTCCGTCTTCCTTGTCCCGCAATGTCGTATACGATTTGCTGACAGATGAACTGGCGTTCAAAGGACTCATATTTACAGATGCGCTTGCCATGAAAGGAGTGGCGGGAAATGGAAATGTCAGTTTGCAGGCTTTGAAAGCTGGTAATGACATGGTATTGTCTCCCCGAAACTTGAAGGAAGAGATACCGGCCGTACTGGAAGCCATTGAAAAAGGAGAGTTGACCCGCGAAGATATTGAAAGCAAATGTCGTAAGGTCTTGACTTATAAATATGTGTTGGGACTGAAGAAAAAGTCGTATGTACAATTATCCGGTCTGGAACAACGGATTAACAGTCCGCAAACGCGTGATTTGGTTCGCCGGTTGAATTTAGCGGCAATAACAGTTCTGAACAACAAGAATCATATTCTCCCCTTGCATACAGACAAAGAGCAGACGATTGCATTGCTCGAGGTAGGAGATCCCGGAGAAACTGATGCGTTGGCGAAACAACTTTCCCGCTATACGTCTTTGGCTCGTTTTTCCCTTCGTGCCAATCAGACGAAAGAGGAAAATCAGCGGTTGCGTGATTCTTTGTCTACCTATAAACGGATTATTGTAGCCGTCAGTGAACAGCGGCTGGCTCCTTATCAGCCTTTCTTTGCTAAGTTTGTTCCCGAAAGCCCGGCCATTTATCTGTTTTTTACTCCCGGGAAGATGATGTTGCAGATTCAGCGCGCGGTGGCTCATGCTTCGGCGGTGGTGCTGGGACATAGCTATAGTAGTGACGTGCAGCGCCAGGTGGCAGATGTGCTATTTGCCAAGGCATCTGCAGACGGACAGTTGTCGGCAAGTCTGGGAGAACTGTTTCCAACGGGAGCAGGAGTGACTATTACCCCTAAAACGCCGTTGCATTTCGTTCCGGAAGAATACGGGCTTTCCTCTGCTCATCTAAAACGGATTGATTCCATTGCATTGGATGGTATTCATCAGGGAGCCTATCCCGGTTGCCAGGTGGTGGTGCTGAAAAACGGTCATATTATGTTCGACAAGGCTTTCGGTACTTATACGGGTAAAGGAAGTCCTCGTGTCGAATCTACGAATATCTACGATCTGGCTTCCCTTTCAAAAACGACGGGCACCTTGCTTGCCATTATGAAACTCTACGATAAGGGACGTTTTAATCTGACAGATAAAATTTCGGATCATTTGCCGTTTTTGCAACGTACTGATAAGAAAGATATAACGATTCAGGAAATTCTGTATCATCAGTCCGGTTTACCTTCCTGGATTCCTTTTTATCAGGAAGCTATTGACAAGGATAGCTATGATGGAAGATTGTTCAGCGCACGTAAAGATATCCACCATCCGGTACAGATTGGTACGACTACGTGGGCGAATCCGAAATTCAAATTCAAGAGTGAATATATTTCTCCGGTCAAGACCGGTGATTATACTGTTCAGATCTGTGACAGTTTGTGGTTAAACCGTTCTTTCCGAAAGGTGATAGAAGAGAAAATTGCAGAAGCTCCGTTAAAGCAGAAGCGCTATGTATATAGTGATGTCGGATTTATACTCTTGGGAATGTTGGTGGAACAACTGGCCGGTATGCCTATGGAAGCCTATTTGCAACGTGAGTTTTATGAGCCGATGGGGTTGGAACATACAGGTTACCTGCCTTTACGCCGTTTTGCCAAATCGGAAATTGTCCCTTCCAACAAAGACCGTTTCTTGCGTAAAGAGACTTTGCAGGGATTTGTGCATGATGAGGCTTCCGCTTTCTTTGGCGGATTGGCCGGAAATGCCGGACTTTTCTCTACTGCCCGTGATGTAGCCCGCGTTTATCAGATGTTGCTGAATGGAGGAGAAATAGATGGTCAACGCTATCTAAGCAAAGAAACCTGTCAGTTGTTTACTACGGAAACTTCAAAGATCAGCCGGCGTGGCTTGGGCTTTGACAAACCGGATGCTGATGATCCGAAGAAAGGAAATTGTGCTCCTGCTGCACCTGCCGAAGTGTACGGTCATACCGGCTTTACCGGTACATGTGCATGGGTAGATCCGGTCAATGAACTGGTTTATGTATTCCTTAGCAACCGGATTTATCCGGATGTAACAAATCGCAAACTGAACCAACTGCACATTCGTGAGCGAATACAGGGAGCTATTTATGATGCGATGAAGAAAAAATAAAAAAAGAAAGGTAAAAGGTGCCTATATTAAAAGCTACCTTTTACCTTTTTTATTATTAACGTAATATTCTGATAGTTGTCAGCCAGTCTTAGAAGGATACACCCAGGCGGAAGCCGAAGTTGCTCAATCCATCTACACTGTAATGCAGTACGTCAGCCTTGTTGGTACCATAGCTGTAGTACAAAGCAAAGTGCAAACCCGGTCCGTAAACCCATGGGAATACATTGATACCTACTTCAGGAGAAGCATAGAATCCCCAACTGTTTTCTCTTGCTTCCAGCATGCTGAAATTAGAGCGGATTTTAGCATATTCAGCACCTAATTTAGCACTGACGTATGGTTGAAAGGCTCCACCGCGATTCCACTGGTAACGTGCAGCAGCACCGAAAGGCAATTGGAAAATGGTATGTTGCTGATCGGTAGTCACTTCACCGGCGCCCATTTGGAAGGTTTCGCGACCTACATATTCGTGGTTGCTGTGATAGTTGAGGAAAAGACCCAAACCGATGTTAGGAGTCACGAAATAACCACCTTCGAAGTTCATACCCCAACCGCTTGCTTTATCAGCAAAATTGTTACTTAGCGGAGCGTTGAACTGCCAGTCGATATTTGCATATCCATTGTCCGATAGCTGTGCCTTAGCCGGCATGGCGAAGGCGATGGCAATAGCCGCCAAGGCTACTACCTTGAAGTATATATTTTTTCTTGTTTTCATAACAGTTGTAGTTGTTTATTTGTTAGTAAGATAAGGTGACTGTGTAAATGACTGGTTGACAGCTTCTACTGCAAGAGTACGGTTGATAGCTTTGGAACCAGTTTCAAATCCGGTCAGATAACTTGTCCATACAACAGGCAGTTTTTTACTGTCTCCCTGTTCGGCTTTCAAGTTCACCATTTCTGTCAGGAAGGAGTTGGTGCTATAACTATAAGTTACTGCATACGGGTAGTACCATCCACCACCCCAGTTGCCACCCCAGTAGCCAGGGCCCCAATATCCGGGATAACCCCACCACCATTCAGGTTGTGTGTAGCTGGTGAAATAATAAGTACTTGCGATGTAGCTCACTTGGATACCAAGATCTGCGCTTTCCTGGTCAGCTGCTGCTTCGTAACCTCTAGCTTCCATATTGTCTGTATAAGCTGCCAGAATTTGTTCTGCGCCTTCACCTTCGAGATATTCCGGTTCTTTACTATCACTGATGACCAGAATCTGTGGTGCCAGATAGAATGTAGGAACTTTGAAATCGGCTTTCTTGTCGTAGTTAGTGTATACCAGATAATTGTCATCCAGTTTACCCATGTCCGGGTCTTTTTCACATGAAGCGAGTGCAAAGACCGCCAATAAAATAGGAATTAATTTCTTCATATCTTTTATAATGTTTAGGTTATATAAAAATCACGCCCAGGTACCTTGGGCTTTTGATACAAACAACAAGAAAGGTGGAAAAAGGTTCGCGTGGAAATTTCTTTTGCCGGAAAATTAACATATTTCTTTGGCCCGGCGGAAAGAAAAACGGTGAGCGCTCTGCCCTATTATCAGGGAGTTTGCTCACCGTTTATTATTTACAGATATTTATTTGAAAAATCCGTTTATTAAAACAGAGGTTTTAGTAGATCCGGTATTTCTACCTTATCAAGTTCCAGTTCAGTTACCCGTTGTTTACCCAATTGAGTCAGATGGAAATACATCTGTCTCCGGTCTTCACTTCCGAGTGATCGGACGATTAGTCCTTTTTCTTCCAGTATCCGCAGCATTTTGGATGTGTGTGAGGGGCTTAGTTCGGTTTGTTTAGACAGGTTGGTAGCCGTCACTTTGTCCGAAGCCTCTTTAAGGGCACACAATATCATTGCTTCATTAAGCGTTATCTGGTACATTTTTTCAAATGCTGTTTCAAAGTTTCCCATTGCTTTGAATACATCACGCATTGCACATATTGTTTTCATACCTTATTTAAATATTTCATTTGTTCATTTTTTAAATAAATAGATTAACGTTTGCGTTATCCGCCCGTTCCATATACGTTGCTACGCCGCCAATGGTCACCTCGTCCAGGAGTTCTTCTTGTTTGACTCCCATCACGTCCATTGACATCTGGCAAGCAATAAATTCCACACCGTTTTCCAGCGCTTGCTGGCGCAGGGATTCCAGTGAATCAATCCCTTTTTTGTTCATGATATACCGCATCATTTTTCCGCCTATTCCGCCCATACTCATCTTAGAAAGTTTCAGCTTTTTGGAGCTGGAAGGCAGCATCATGCCAAACATTTTTCCGAAAATATCCTTTTCGGTTTCCGGTTTGTGCAACTTCTTGATGACGTTCAGTCCCCAGAACGTAAAGAAGATGGTGACTTTCTGCCCCGTAGCTGCTGCGCCGTTTGCTAGTACAAAAGTGGCCAAAGCTTTATCCAAATCATCACTAAACATGATAAAGGTTTTTCCTTTGCCCTCACATGAAGTAACAATATTGCACGATTTTGGTTCTCCTTTTTCTATGACAACAACAGATTTTCCTCCGGAGCTGTCTTTCGAAATCAGTTGATTGCCCGTTGAACTGCACCATGCGGCGGCGTCACGCGGAAATCCCGGATCGGTTGAGGTGATTTCCACCCGTTCGCCTGAAGCCAGTGTATCCATTGTTTTTTTCATTTTCAAAATCGGGCCGGGACATTGTAATCCGCAGGCGTCTACCCGAACTGTTTTAGCGGGGTTTGCAAGGGGATCGGCGGTGACGGCAGCAGCGGCAGTAACCGTGGTATCCGAAACCTTAGCAACCGCAGGTTGCCCAACTTGGGGACTACCTCCCTGTTGTTCGGGTGATTCGTCTATTTCATTTCCATTTTCTTCGCGTATGATAATCGGAGCAGTGGCGGCTCGATAAGTCTTCAGTCCTCCCGAGAGATTACGCACCTTGTCAAATCCATGTTGAGTCAATATCCGGTAGGCAAGATAGCCCCGTAGTCCGACAGCGCAGAAGGTATAAATCATTTTATCTTTCGGCAGTTCGGCCAGCCGGTCACGAAGCTCATCCAGCGGAATATTCACGGCACCCGGTAGGCTGCCTAAAGAATATTCGTCCGGGGTGCGGACATCCAGGAGGAACTTATTTTCCATTTCAATGTCCCGCAACTCTCTCCAATATACCGGATTGGTTTTGCCGGTAATGATGTCTTCCGCTACATATCCTGCCAGTGCTACCGGATCTTTGGCCGAAGAGAACGGAGGAGCATACGCTTGTTCCACTTTCATCAGGTCGTAGATCGTTCCCTCGTGTTTGATGACAAGCGCGAGTTCGTCAATCCGTTTGTCCACTCCGTCGTAACCGACGATTTGCCCGCCGTACAATCTTCCCGTCTTTTTGTCGAAAGTGATTTTGATACTCATCGGCATGGCATCCGGATAGTAGCCGGCATGAGAGGCGGGATGGATGGTAGATGACATATAATCTATCTCTTCCTGGCGCAGGCGCTTGCCGGGTAAACCGGTTGAAGCAACGGTCATGTCGAAAACTTTTGCGATTGAAGTGCCGATAGAACCCTCGTAAGGTATTTTTGCCCCGAGAACGTTGTCTGCAACGATGCGTCCCTGACGGTTGGCAGGTCCGGCAAGATAGTTGAGCCAGGGTTTTCCGGTGATCGGATGGCGGAACTCGATTGCGTCACCGATGGCATAAATCGATTCATCAGACGTTTGCAGGTAATCATTCACGGCAATACCTCCTGCAGGGCCGATAGTCAGTTCGGCAGCTCGTGCCAGACTGGTTTCCGGGCGTACTCCGATTGACAGGATAACGATATCGGCAGAAATGGACTGACCATTTTTGAACGTTACTTTCAATCCTTTTCCCTCCCGGCTAAAAGAGGCGACAGCTTGTTCCAGATAAAGATTGACTCCTTTATCCATCAAGTGCTGGTGGACGAGCGATGCCATCGAGAAGTCGATAGGAGCCATCACTTGATTGCCCATTTCCACAATCGACACTTTCGCTCCCTGTGTATGTAAGTTTTCCGCCATTTCCAGACCGATAAATCCGGCTCCTACGATAACGGCTTTTCGCGGAGCGTGGCTCTTGATATATTCTTTGATCCGATCCGTGTCGGTGACATTCCTTAACGTGAAGATTCCGCTAAGGTCGATTCCCGGAAGAGGAGGACGCACCGGGGAAGCTCCGGTGGAGATGACTAATTTATCGTAGCTCTCCTCATAAGTGTCTTCACTGCTTTGCCGGATGGTCACTGTCTTTCTTTTCCGGTCAATAAAAATCGCTTCGTTTTCTGTACGTACATCTACACGGAAGCGTGTAGAGAAGGCTTCGGGCGTTTGCACGAACAATTTATCCCGTTCCTCTATCACTCCTCCTATATAATAAGGAAGGCCGCAATTGGCGTATGATATATACTTTCCTTTTTCCAAAAGGATAATTTCTGCTGTTTCATCTACTCGTCTGATTCGGGCAGCAGTGGTGGCTCCTCCTGCAACTCCCCCAATAATAATTATTTTCATCTGTTTATAGTGTAAATAGTTTCCTGTGGAAATAACAAACAGGGGCGAAGAAATGTTCATGGATTCAGATAAAAAAACTATATTTGCGCACCCTGTTTTTCATTCTTCTATATTAATGTAGACAATTTGTATGAATAAAATTCTTATTATTGACGATGAAGTCCAGATTCGCAGCCTTTTAGCTCGTATGCTGGAACTTGAGGCTATGAAGTGTGTCAGGCAGGTGATTGCAAAACTGCCATCAAACAACTGGAAATTCAATCGCCCGACGTAGCTTTATGTGATGTTTTTCTTCCTGATGGAAACGGAGTGGATCTGGTGTTGAACATCAAAAAAATAGCTCCCAATGTAGAAGTGATTCTTCTTACTGCTCACGGCAATATTCCCGACGGGGTGCAGGCTATTAAAAACGGTGCGTTTGATTATATAACGAAAGGAGATGATAATAACAAGATTATCCCTCTCATTAGTCGTGCCGTAGAGAAAGCAAAAATGAATGTCCGTCTCGAAAAACTGGAAAAGAAGGTCGGGCAAATGTACTCGTTCGATTCTATCCTGGGGGAGTCAAAAGTGCTGAAAGAGTCGGTGTCTTTGGCGCAGAAGGTGTCTGTGACAGATGTTCCCGTATTGCTGACGGGAGAAACCGGAACAGGAAAGGAGGTCTTTGCGCAGGCTATACATTATAACAGCAAGCGGAGCAAACAGAATTTTGTGGCGGTCAACTGTTCGTCTTTCAGCAAAGAACTGCTCGAAAGCGAGATGTTCGGACATAAGGCAGGTTCGTTTACCGGTGCGTTGAAAGATAAGAAAGGGCTTTTTGAAGAGGCCAATAACGGAACGATCTTTCTGGATGAAATCGGAGAGATGGCTTTCGAATTGCAGGCAAAGTTACTGCGTATCCTTGAAACAGGAGAATATATAAAGATCGGTGATACCAAGCCGACAAGAGTCAATGTGCGTATCATCGCTGCTACCAACCGGAATTTGCAGGAGGAGATCAAAGCCGGGCATTTCCGTGAGGACTTGTTTTATCGTCTTTCGGTTTTTCAGGTGCATCTTCCTTCGCTTCGTGAACGTACCGGTGATATCAGAATTCTTGCAACTGCTTTTGCCAAAAGTTTCTCCGAAAAACTTTCGTATGCCATCAATGAGATGACTCCTGCTTTTCTGGAAGCGCTGGAACAACAGCCATGGAAAGGGAACATCCGTGAGTTGAGAAATGTGATTGAGCGTAGCCTGATTGTTTGCGAAGGTGGACGGCTGGATATCTGCGACCTTCCTTTGGAAATCCAGAACACTCATTATGAATGTTCGGATGATAGTGTAGGCAGTTTTGAGTTGGCCGCAATGGAACGCAGACATATTGCACGTGTGTTGGAATATACAAAAGGGAATAAAACGGAAGCTGCCCGTTTGTTGAAAATCGGACTTACCACCCTGTACCGGAAGATAGAGGAATATAAAATCTAAGCATACATTTTCTTAAGTCCTTTTATGCTGGCTTTGGGATATATAGCATTTCAAAATAGGCAAAAAGGACTTGAGAAACCATACCATAAGGACTATCGGAAATTTTTTGCATCTTCTTCCTCTTTGTCAATCAAAGTTGTGGCACTGCTTTTGATGGCTTGAATAATAGAAGAAGTGAAGCCTTTGTGCTCCAGTTCGTTCAATCCTTTTATAGTGGTTCCGCCCGGAGTGGTTACTTTCTCTATTTCCAGCAATGGATGAGTGTTATGATTCAGAATCAGTTCTGTCGCTCCTTCCATGCTATACGCTGCCATTTGCATGGCATCCTTGCCGGGAATTCCTAGCTCAATCCCTGCCTGCATAACCGTTTGCATATATTTTAAGGCGAAAGCTATTCCGCTGGAGGTTAATGCGGAAGTGGTATCTAGTTGTTTCTCTTGCAGGAACAGGCATTTTCCTCCTTCTTCAAATATCTGTTTTATTAATTGCTGATATTCTTTATCGGTTCCGCGGGAAGCTATCAAAGTGAGGCTGAAACGTTCTGTAATGGCCATATTGGGAACTGCCCGAAAGATAGGCATCTCGCTTCTGTTAAATGAGCCAAGTGGGAGATACATACTCCGGACACAAGAGATACGAGGATTTGTGTACGCGAGAAACGTAGAGGGGACAATACTTCATCTACTTTCCAGGGATTGATGGCGAGGACGATTACTTCAGCTTCCGATATGGCTTGTTGGTTATCGGTCGTTATGTGTATTGCAGGGAAATGTTCTTGCAGTCTCTCCAGTTTATCGATATTTGGATTGGAGACAATAATGTCTTTCTCATTGTAAAGATGTCCTTGCGCCAGACAAGTGACGATTGCACTCCCTATGTGTCCGGCTCCTATAATAGCTATTTTCATCTCTTTATTTTTTTTATTTGGCTTTCAGATGTCTCTTTTTATCCGGCTTTGAATCAGGCTGCGCACTGACTCTCGAAAAATTGTCTGGATAGCGAACCAATCAGTCTGTTTTTATCTGTGGTATGTACAGATAGTGTGAAACAATGATCGCTTCCTCCATAAGAAATGAGAGATACGGGGATATCTTTGATAGTATCCATAATATGGCTTTCTACTTGTGTGCGTTCCCAATGAAGGGAGCCGATGATATGTATTACAGACATATTTTCGTCCATAACCATTTCGGCATATTTGTGTAGTTCCCTTTGAATGATTCGCAGGGTGTCCCGGCTGGCTGTCAGCATCATCGAGATGGATACATTGGATGAGGCCATTGAGATGACATTGATTTGATATTTGTTGATAACTTCCAATATCTTACCCATAAACAAATATCCGGGCAATACATTCAATGAGGTAAAACGCACAAAAGTAGCCGAATCCTGTGAGAGGATGGCCTTGACACTGTTGCCTGTGTCATGGGAAGATATATAGAGTCGTTCTGTTGACAGATCGTGTGTATCGGTTAGGCGGATAACTATATTGGAGCGTGCCGCAAGGGTTATACAATCTGCGTAGAGCAGGTGTACTCCGCTGTTAATCAGTTGTTCGGCTTCTATGTAGGTTAGTGAATGTTGTTCTCGCAGGCAATTCCGGTTTGCGTAGATATGATTGATAGGGGTGGATAACAGTATTTCGTCCGCTTTGAATAGGGTGGCAAGCACTGTTGCATAGTAATCATTGCGTTGTTCGCTCATGAAGTCTATTTCACCATACACATTTCTGCAAATGGAAAGTGGGGCGATAAAAATATCTACATTCCGGTTCTCGTCAATGTATTGTTGGATAGATTCCTGAATATATGGGATATCCGGCTTTCTTTCCAGGTTGATCTGTATAAGTTTGCCGGTATCTAATGTTTGGGCACGAAGACCCTGTTGACGTAAGCAATAAGTGAATAAATCACTGGATAATCCGTATACTTCCGCTTTTATCATTTATCAATCAGTAAATCTGCTTTGTCTTCTACAAGTATATGTATTTTCTTTATGCATTCCAGAATCCGGTTTTTAATTTCCTGATTTAGGTGCGAATCTGTAATGAGATGATTGGCAAGGGCACAGCAATATGTTTCGATGGCATTGACTGTGGCATGAGAAGCTTCATCTTCTTCGTGAAACCAACTGATGGAAATAGCCTGTAACCACTCCTGTAATTGTGCCAATATAGGGACTACAGCTACATAAGGATGTTCTTTCTGAATACAATTGATTACTTGCTTCATTTCATCCTCATCTTTAATTTTCTCGAATTTACAAACTTTCATTGTTATCTGGTTATTTATTGGTTACTACTCTTTTCAAAATGATATGCCTTTTTTCAAAAGAGAAAGATATTTAAGAATCATTCCTTAGCTTTAGAATATGGTATATCTGTATAAATCAATCTGTTAATGTTGCAATCAATGTTTTTAATACATCTCTTTACTATAAGTAATCTGCTAATACCATACCACATTGGGATATGAAAATAAGATTTCTTATCTTTGTTGCGTAATTGATTGATAAACCAGCAATATTCATCCATTTATGAAACTCTGCATATAGCTACGCTCAACGAATAGCATCATTTCTAACAGGGCTATTCAGCTATCCGACAGGCAACTACTCGCCTGCCAAAGAGTTTTATATCCATTTTTATAAATTTACGGAACTGTGTG
Organism: Bacteroides sp. AM54-2NS; assembly: GCF_003602935.1. NCBI lineage: Bacteria > Pseudomonadati > Bacteroidota > Bacteroidia > Bacteroidales > Bacteroidaceae > Bacteroides > Bacteroides sp. AM54-2NS. The sequence goes on along the minus strand of NZ_QTMZ01000026.1, from coordinate 5,938 downwards.
CTGCTATGATGTGGTATACCGTATCGTGTTATTTTTAAGTTGAGCAATGAATTATACATATAAGCAAATATGGCTCATCAACTTTCCTGTGATGATGAGCATTCTGATGGAACAATTAATCAATATTACCGACGCTATTTTCCTGGGGCATGTGGGAGAAGTCGAACTGGGAGCTTCTGCGCTTGCCGGAATCTATTATTTAGCTGTTTATATGCTGGGCTTCGGATTTAGCATCGGGCTGCAGGTGATGATTGCCCGGAGAAATGGGGAACAACATTATAAAGAGACGGGACGTACATTTTTTCAGGGAGTATATTTCCTGTCGGGGATGGCAGTCATTCTTTGCCTATTGCTCCATTTGGCTTCTCCCTTGATCCTGTGCCGGTTGATAACTTCGGATGAAATTTATCAGGCAGTGATTCATTATCTGGATTGGCGTAGCTTCAGTTTGTTATTCTCATTTCCTTTTTTAGCTTTCCGGTCTTTTCTGGTAGGGATAACAACGACCAAAGCATTGTCCGTGGCAGCTATCATGGCTATCTGTATCAATATTCCTTTTAACTATCTGCTGATATTCAAACTGAATCTGGGTATATCCGGGGCGGCGATGGCTTCTTCTTTGGCAGAGTTCGGAGCTTTTATCGTACTCCTATTATATATGTGGGTGAGGGTAGATAAAGTGAAATATGGGCTGAAGGTCGTTTATGATGGGAAAGTGTTAATAAAGTTGTTGAGGATATCTGTATGGAGTATGCTTCACTCTTTTGTCAGCGTTGCTCCCTGGTTTCTGTTCTTCGTTGCTATCGAGCATCTGGGAAGGACAGAGCTTGCTATTTCCAATATTACTCGTAGTGTTTCTACCGTCTTTTTTGTGATTGTCAACTCTTTTGCATCCACTACTGGTTCATTAGTCAGCAATCTAATTGGGGCGGGGCAGGGGAAGGAACTTTTTCCCGTTTGCCATAAAGTTCTTAGGTTGGGTTATGCCGTGGGGGGGCCATTGATAGTTATGGCTCTTTGGGGTAACCAATGGGTTATCGGATTTTATACGAATAACGATAATCTGGTGAGACTAGCTTTCTATCCTTTTATAGTTATGCTGTTGAATTATGCTTTTGCACTGCCCGGATATGTTTATATCAATGCTGTTACCGGTACAGGAAAGACGAAGCTCGCCTTTATCTTCCAGTTAATCACCATTCTTGTATATTTGATTTATCTGTATCTGTTAAGTGAATGTTTTCATGCTTCTCTGACTGTGTATATGACGGCAGAATATTTGTTTGTTATTTTATTAGGGATACAATCCGTCATTTACTTAAAGAGGAAATCCAACTAGAATATGTATTTTTGTACTTTCAATACTTGATACTTTCTCGAAATGACTGAAGATATAAAGAATAAACTTTTAATGTGTGCGGAGATGTATCATCGCGCAGACTTTATACAAAGCGATCCGGTGCAGTTTCCCCATCGTTATACGCTGAAACAGGATATCGAAGTCAGCGGTTTGCTGACGGCGATTATGAGTTTTGGCAATCGCAAACAGATCTTGAAGAAAGCGGACGAATTGCACGGGCTAATGGGAGATTCGCCTTATCAGTATGTATTGTCCCGCCAGTGGGAGAAGGATTTTCCTTCGGGAGCGACCAATAGCTTTTATCGGATGTTGTCGTATGCTGATTTTTATGGATACTTTCGGCGATTATATATAGCTTATACACAGTTTGAAAGTCTGGAGGAAGCTTTGATGTTATATCCCGGAATACCAATGGAAAAGTTATGTGCATTTCTTGAAGTTTCTGCCAAAAGTCCTCAAAAGAAACTGAATATGTTTTTGCGTTGGATGATTCGCCGGGATTCGGAGGTCGATTTGGGGATTTGGAAAAGTTTTGATCGCAGAGATTTGATTGTTCCTTTAGATACACATGTCTGCCGGGTAGCCCATTATTTTAAGTTGACGGATGTGGAAACCTTTTCTCTGAAAAATGCCCGCCAGATAACGGCAGCATTGGCTACAGTCTTTCCGGATGATCCTTGTCTGGGCGATTTTGCTCTGTTCGGCTTGGGGGTGAATGGGGAGATTTAAATAGATAAACTAATAGTACTGATTTTTCCGGTTATTATCGAAAATATAGTGTTTTTCTTAAGTTATTTCGATTATAACCGGAAAAGTCGATATTAAACCAACTTTATTCGATTATAATCGAAAAACTGGAGAACTGTTAGAACGTTGTTATCTTGTTTGTGAAATCCCTCCAACCATTTGCGTTCTTATATTTTTCCACAGATTCGGCAGGAACACGAATGACGGTAATATCATCCGGAAATCCGTACCATACTTTTTCAAATACCTGCGGAGGTGTTGTCCCTTCTACCTTTACTTCTTTAATACCTGTATTATTGAAAGCCGAAAAATTAATCTGTGTGACGTTTGCCGGAATGGTTAATTGGGTCACTTTCCTATTACCACCCAGTAATCCCTGTCCCAATATCCGAATACTTTCAGGTATTTCGAAGCGAGCCAATTTCGGACATCCTTCAAGACAATAGGGGTGGATCATAGCTTCGGGGTCATCATTGAAAGTACTCCCGTAGGTGGTCACTTCCGCCAATTCCGGGCAGTAATAAAAGGCTCTTTGCGCCATGGTTGTAACGCCGTTCGGTAACTTCACGGTTGTAACGCTACTTTCCCGGAATGTTTCCAATCCGATTGTTTTTACATTTTCCGGAATCTCAATCGTTTTCAGTTGAGATGTCTTAAGGAATGCCTGTGCTCCGATTTCTTTTAGTGTCGCAGGCAGCAGCACTTCTTCAACGCCCGCATATACAAAAGTGCTGGCGGGAAGTTTGGTGAGTTTCGTTTGGCTTAAATCTGCTTTTTTCAAATTCCGGCAATAGTAGAAAATGTTTTCCTCCATCTGTTCCAGGCTTGATGGAAATACTATTTCCTGAATGGCCGAATTGAAGAAAGCCATATCTCCAATCGATTTTAATCCTTCATTGAGTACTACCTTTGCTGTTTGGCTGTTGCTGAAGGCAGCTTTCGGGATTGATCTCACGCTATTGGGAAGTATGATTTCATTGTATCCTTTCAATATTTCCGTCAATACTCCGTTTTCTACACGGACGGGTGAAACCTGAACAGAAAAGCTTTTTTGTTTTCCTTCCAGTGTGATGGTTACTTCTTGTTTATCGACAGGCGTGGATGAAGAGAAACCGCTGATCTGTTCCGGGGTAACTTTTACAGGCCGTTGTTTCCCGTCATCATATTTGCCTGTCACGTTAAGGCCGGTTAAGTCTATATTCTCTCCTAATGCATAAATTGTTTTTGAGGGTAGCTGTTCTATGAAGAAATCTTCAAGTGAAGCCTCTATGGGTTCAGCAGGATTTGCTGCCGAAGGTGAATCTTTCCTGTATTCGTCATTTTCGGTGCTGCAACTTAGTAATATTGTTCCCAAAAACATTTGCAGACAAAGTGCGGTTATTATATAAAGTCTAGTTTGCTTCATGTGATAAAGGCTTAGTTAGGGAATTGGGTTAAACGTATTTCTACTTTTACGGCTTTTCCGGCTTCTACGGTTTTGCCGGAAGACCATATCTGATAGTTGTTAGGGCCGCCCCCTTCTTGTACCACGAATGTCAGGAACCGTTGCGACTGTGTTGCAAACCATTCCTCTCGTGGCAGTACAAAGGTGGCCATACCACTTTCATTTGTCTGTATGATTGCAGTTGGCAAAGTTAAATTATCTTTTTCAAAAACCTTATAATCCTTTTCATTATACATTTTTACGGGAACGCCCGTTGCATTTTTTCCATTCTCATCATAAACGGATACCACTACTTTTGCTTCTTTCATTTCTTCGTTTCCTTTTTCGCATGCTACCATGAAAAGCATGGCGCTTAATAGAATAACAATCTTCTTCATAATCTTTTCTTTTTTCTAATTTTTCGAATGCAAAAGTAATAAGATTGCATCAAATTCGGGTTGTGATGCAATCTCGCAAATCTAACACTTTGATTTAAAGTATATTGATATTCAATGAATTATGAAAGATGTATTCTAAGATTTCTAACACAGGTCTAATACCTATCCGAAAAGTGCTAAAAACAACTCTTTATTGGCCGTTTCTGCCGATTTGATACGTGATTTGAGCCGTGACTTGCGAGCATATACATTAGCTACCGTATCTTTCATAAACAAACTGATTACTTGTGGAGAGAAACCTACAAAAATATAACAAAGCAGTCGTATGTCAGCTTCTTTCATTGACGAAAATTCATTCCGCAGCTTCTCCATTGCATTATCATGGCAGGTATTTACGATAAGTTCCAGTTCTTGCAACATTGCATTGTTCTCTGCAAAATCGGTGATAATCTGTTTCACTTCGTGGAACATGGCTGCTTGTTGCGATGCGGTATTCTCACGTTCATAGTAAGTCTTTCCCAGTTTGTCAATGATGTCGAATCGTGAAGCTATCAAACCTTTTAAATGGCTTTCTGCATTGCGCTGTCCTTCCATATGTTCTGTCAGGGTTTTGTATTGGGTGTTGGCTTCTTCCGCCAATAGCAGGTAGCGGTCGGTACGTTCGCGTTGCAGGCGCAGACGTTGACGGATGATGTAGTATGCTACCCCTATTATTAGAAAAATTACGCTTGCTATGGTAATCTCCCAGGTAGTACGGTTCTTCATCCGGTATTCGGCAAATTTGGAGCGTTCCTTGAAATAGTCACGTTCCACCATACCGGCGGAGAATTGCATATTTGAACGTGTCAGCGAGTCAGTCAGATAGATATAATGGTGTATCTTCTCTGTCGCTTTCTCGAAGTTTCTGGCCTGCGCTTCAATCCGATAAGCGGTGTATTGCAGGTCTGCCATGTCACGTATATCGGTGGAATGTGTTTCTGCAAGTGCCAGATAGTAGCGTGCGCTGTCTATACGGTTTTTTAGTAGATTCACATCTACTAATGTATGGTATCCGTATAACGTATCTTGCCGGGCAGAGAGTTCGATGCGTTGCAATAGGTCATGAGGAATTTGTTTCTTGCCTGACACCACATAGAGAGAAGCAAGATTGGTGAGACTGGCTTTGGCTAGCTTATTGTACTTGTGCTCATCAGCCAAATCGAGTGCGGCAGAATAGAGTCGCATGGCTTTCTCCATATCTTTTGAATTGAAAGTTGCGGCTGCCATATCGAGAGTTGCCTCTGTTTCTTCACGAGTGTTATCAGTCTGCCGGAAGTTATTGCGAGCTTCACGAAAATAATGATAAGCCCGGCTATAGTTCATTTGGTCATAATACACTTCACCGATTTGACTGTATAAAAGTCCTGCATAATAAGGCTCATTGGTATCTTTCAGTTTCTCTTCAATTTCTAGGAAAAGACGTAACGCTCCCGGTTTGTCTCCTGCGCGCAGTTTAACCCGTCCCCAATAATAGAGAGTTTTGCATTGGCGGCGTAAATCTTTGGGATGATGTTTATAATGGCTCCAAGCCTGGCGAATGAGCGAATCATTGGTTACTTTGATGTGATTTTTGTCTAAAGCCTCTGAATAAAGCAACGCATACCTGGCCTGTTCAGCCTGGCCGCCTTCCGATTTGAGTTGTTGTAATATTGTTAAGGCACTATCCGGCTTATTTTGTAACAGTGCTTCCGCCTCATCAAGCCGGGAAATCTGTTCTCTGTTATAACATCCTGTAAAAAAGAGAATTACTAATAGTTCGAGTATAATTCTGCATTTCATGCTGTGAATGTAGTGAAAATATTTCGAGTTTAGTATGGAATCGTCATATCTTTATAATTCTTATGATGTTTAATTTTGTAAAGGTAGGAAAATAGATTCGAGTTGAATTTTTCGGACTAATATCAATATATCTTGAATATATAGTCTTTTAATAGTTCTTTTTCAACTTTAAAGTTGAATGTTTGTTGTGTA
>NZ_QTMZ01000025.1:0-80726 GCF_003602935.1 Bacteroides sp. AM54-2NS | reverse complement strand
GAAGTTAAGCCTCGTCACGCCGATGGTACTGCGTAACAGTGGGAGAGTAGGTAGCCGCCGTTTTTAGAGAAGCCCCTTGATTCAGCAACGAATCAAGGGGCTTTCTGTTTTGGGTACTTTGCAAAATTTCTGTTTTTTGATTTATCAATGGTACTTTGGTATTTATACCGCCCTTTTTAGCAGATACAAACCTCATAATAGTTTGTTCAATAGAGATGCTTTTTTTAACAAATTAAAATGATGTTCCCTAGAACAAAACACTTTAGAACTTGTTCTTATAGTAGAGACAAATTTTTATGCTTAAATGATGTGAACAATGATACTCGTGTACATTTTATTGCTACATTTGTCGCCGAATCTGTAACGAACGATTTAAACAACTAAAAATACAATGAAACTTTCGCCGAAATTCATATTAGCTTTTGTTCTGCTGATGCTATCTTTTAGCATGGGTGGAAATGCTATGAATTTTTCGGCTTATGCTTCAAACTGTGAAGCTTCTTGTCAACTGTCAGAATCGTCTTCTGATGTTAATCGTAATTCTTCTGTAGATAATCAGTCGGTTAGTTATGATAACTCGCAGTCATTAACTATTTCTGATGTAGAATTAGGATTTAAATTAGTAACTGAATCAAACTCTAATAATTATCGCCTGCGTAGAATCATTGAAATCAATGACTCCTTGAAAGACGTTATGCATAAGTTTCTCGTGTTAAGAGAGAATTCTTTAGTATTAGATCAAAGTAAATCTTTTTATTCGGATAAGGATCCACATTACTCCATTACGTGTAGCGATTACTATGTGTTCGCTCTAAGACATATCCTTATTTAGTTTATTTCCCCCTATTATCCGTTTTTTTTTCGTACTCTGTATGAACTGTGTGACTTTTTCCTTTTAAAAGTTGCAGGGTCTGTAGCGCAGTGTGCCTAATCGAAATTTTTACTTCCTAAATAACTAAAATTAATTTCTTAACAAAAAAACTTATTATGGAAACTACTAAAAAAACTCAAGTTGTAGGTATAAAAAATGCCGGTATCGTAATCATCTGCTGTTTAGTAATAGCTGTATGTATCTTCCAATTCCTATTAGGTAACCCGTCCAACTTTATGAACAATGACCCTAACAATCACCCGTTGAACATGTTGGGTACTATTTACAAAGGTGGTATCATCGTGCCTATTATCCAGACATTGTTGTTAACCGTACTTGCTTTGAGCATCGAACGTTATTTCGCTCTTCGTTCTGCTTTCGGTAAAGGTTCATTGTCTAAATTTGTAGCTAACATCAAAGACGCTTTAGCTGCCGGCGACATGAAGAAAGCACAGGAAATCTGTGACAAACAACGTGGATCTGTTGCTAACGTAGTAACTTCTACTTTGCGTAAGTATGAAGAAATGGAAAAGAACACATCTCTTCCTAAAGAACAGAAGCTGTTGGCTATCCAGAAAGAACTTGAAGAGGCTACTGCTTTGGAAATGCCGATGATGCAACAAAATCTTCCGATTATCGCTACCATCACCACTCTAGGTACATTGATGGGATTGCTCGGTACTGTAATCGGTATGATCCGTTCATTTGCTGCTTTGTCTGCTGGTGGTGGTGCTGACTCTATGGCTTTGTCACAAGGTATCTCTGAAGCTTTGATTAACACTGCTTTCGGTATCTTGACTGGTGCATTGGCTGTTATCTCTTACAACTATTACACTAACAAAATTGATAAATTGACTTACGGACTCGACGAAGTCGGATTCTCTATCGTGCAAACTTTTGCAGCTACTCACTAATTCTGCGAACCCTTATAAAATCTATTATTAATCATGGGTAGAGCGCAAATTAAAAAGAAAAGTACGTTCATAGATATGACCGCTATGAGTGACGTTACTGTATTGCTTCTGACTTTCTTTATGTTGACATCAACATTTGTGAAGAAGGAACCAGTGCAAGTTACCACTCCGGCTTCTGTATCGGAAATCAAGATTCCGGAGACTAATGTACTCCAGATTCTGGTTGATCCGGAAGGAAAAATATTTATGAGCCTCGACAAGCAGCAGGATATGCAGGCTGTCTTGGAGAGCATGGGTGAAGAGTATGGCATTAAGTTTACTCCGGAACAAGAGAAGAGATTTATGTTGTCTTCTACTTTTGGAGTGCCTATCAGAAGTATGCAGAAATATCTTGATCTCCCCGAAGATCAACGGGATAAGATCCTTAAGAATGAAGGTATTCCATGCGATAGTGTTGATAATCAGTTTAAATCGTGGGTACGTAATGCACGTACTGCTAACGCTGATCTACGTATTGCCATCAAGGCAGACGCTACGACTCCATACTCAGTGATAAAGAACGTTATGAACTCACTTCAGGATTTGCGGGAAAATCGGTACAATCTGATTACTTCTCTCAAAGCAGAATCTGAAAATTAAAAAGGAGGAAATACAATGAGTGCTGAAGTACAAGAGAGCGGCGGAAAAAGAGGAAAGAGCAAGCAAAAAAAGATAACTGTCCGGGTGGACTTTACACCGATGGTGGACATGAACATGTTGCTGATTACTTTCTTTATGCTTTGTACCACACTGAGCAAACCTCAGACGATGGAAATAAGCATGCCGAGTAATGACAAAGATATTACTGAAAACCAGAAGAGTATGGTGAAGGCTTCACAGGCAATTACACTATTGCTGGGGCCTGATAATAAACTCTATTATTATGAGGGAGAACCTAATTATAAGGACTATACCTCGTTGAAAGAAACTAGCTACGGTGCAAATGGACTGCGTGCCGTACTTCTTCAGAAAAATGCTGTTGCTGTCAATAAAGTAAGAGAATTGAAACAACAGAAATTGGATCTTAAGATAACGGATGACGAATTTAAGAAGCAGGTTTCCGAGATAAAGAGCGGAAAGGATACCCCGACCGTAATTATTAAAGCTACGGATGACGCTTCTTATATGAATCTGATTGACGCGCTGGACGAAATGCAGATATGTAATATTGGTAAATATGTGATAACAGACATTGCGGAAGCTGATGAATTCTTAATCAAGAATTTTGATGCGAAAGGTGGATTGTCACAGAACTTAGCCGATAATTGATGTAACACCCAAAAAAGAAAAGTAAAATGGCAAAATTAGATTTAGCTTCTTCGGAATGGTGTCAACTGATTTTTGAAGGCAAGAACCAGGCATACGGAGCATATAGAATGCGTGCCAATTCAACAAAACGACACAATGTCGCCATGTTGATTGTGGTAATCATAGCGGCAGTCGGATTTAGCATCCCTACACTGCTTAAGTTGGCAACTCCGGAGCAGAAAGAAGTGATGACAGAGGTGACTACCTTGTCGAAATTGGCAGAACCGGAAATCAAACAGGAAGAGATGAAACGGGTTGAGCCGGTGGCGCCTCCTCCCCCTGCACTGAAGAGTTCTATCAAGTTTACTGCTCCTGTCATCAAGAAAGATGAAGAGGTGCATGAAGATAATGAGATCAAGAGCCAGGAGGATTTGAATGCTACTAAAGTATCCATCTCTATTGCCGACGTAAAAGGTAACGACGAGGCGAATGGTAAAGATATTGCTGACCTTAAGCAGGTGGTGACACAGGCTGCACCGGAACCGGAAAAGGTTTTCGATATGGTAGAACAGATGCCGACTTTCCCCGGTGGTCAACAGGAGTTGATGGCTTACTTGGGTAAGAACATCAAATATCCGACTATTGCACAGGAGAATGGAACACAAGGTCGCGTTATTATACAGTTCGTTGTGGAACGTGATGGTTCTATCACTGATGTGCGTGTGGCTCGTGGTGTAGACCCTTATCTGGATAAGGAAGCTGTGCGTGTGGTAAAAAGCATGCCGAAATGGCTCCCTGGTAAACAGAATGGAAAAGCGGTACGTGTGAAGTTCACCGTTCCGGTAATGTTTAGATTACAATAAAAGATGATGAAGAGACAATTTAGGCTGATAGGACTCGTAGCGTTGGTGGTGTTGAGTGCTTGTAATTCAAAATCGAAAGGACCGACGGATACTTATTCTTCCGGTGTGGTAACTATCGCGGCGGATGAAAGTTTCGAACCTATCATACAAGAAGAGATAGAGGTGTTTGAAAACCTTTACCCTTTGGCTGGGATTGTTCCTCGCTACACAACTGAAGTGGAAGCGATTAATTTACTTCTGAAAGACAGTGTCCGGTTGGCTATTGCAACCCGGACACTGACTAAGGAAGAAATGAATTCATTCCACAGCCGTAAATTTTTCCCTCGCGAGATAAAATTGGCAACGGATGGTCTGGCATTGATCGTGAATCGTGCTAATCCGGATTCTTTGTTGAGTGTACGTGATTTTCGCCGCATCCTCACCGGTGAGGTGAAAAACTGGAAAGAGGTAAATCCGGATTCCCGCTTGAAGGGGATTCAGGTGGTGTTCGATAATAAGAATTCCAGTACCGTACGTTTTGCAATGGACTCAATCTGTGGTGGGAAACCGTTGGCTGAAGGTAACGTCAGTGCCTTGAAAACCAACCAGCAGGTGATAGACTATGTAGTGAAGAATCCTGATGCCATGGGAGTTATTGGAGTAAACTGGCTGGGGAACCGCAGTGATACGACCAATCTTTCTTTTCGTGAAGAGATCAGAGTGATGGCAGTCAGTGCTGAAGATGTGGCAACTCCTGCGAACAGCTATAAGCCTTATCAGGCCTATCTGTTCTATGGTAATTATCCGCTGGCACGATCCATCTATGCATTACTGAACGATCCTCGCAGTGGGCTGCCCTGGGGATTTGCTTCTTTTATGACATCCGACAAGGGGCAGCGGATTATATTAAAATCCGGACTTGTTCCGGCTACACAGCCGGTGCGTATTGTCCACGTGAAAGACGAATAATAACTAAAATTAGAGACTATCATGAAACGAGTACAAATGTTTTTAGCTGGAGCGTTTATAGCAGTAGGGTCGCTCTGTGCGCAATCAACCGATGCCGAATGGCAGGCGGAAGTTGCCAAATTGAAAGAAACTATTCAGACGAATCCGGCACAGGCTGCTGAAGAAGCCGAGCATCTGATTAAAGGAAAGAATAAAAAGAATGTGGAACTTTTGGTAGCTATTGGAAATACGTATCTGGATGCTGACAAACTTCCCGAAGCGCAAGAATATGCAACTCTTGCCAGAAAAGCGAATGGTAAATCGGCTCTTGCTTCTGTATTGGAAGGAAATATTGCCATGAAGCAGAAAAATGCGGGTCTCGCTTCTCAGAAATATGAAGAAGCGATTTATTTCGATCCGAAATGTACGGAAGCTTATCTGAAATATGCAGATGTTTATAAATCAGCCAATGCAAGTCTTGCTATTGAAAAGCTGAACCAATTGAAAGCCCTGGAACCGTCCAACACAGCCGTAGACAAAAAACTAGCCGAGATTTATTATTTAAAAAATGATTTTAGTAAAGCGGCAGAAGCTTATGCGAATTTTGCAATGGGGCCTACTGCTACGGAAGAAGATTTGGTGAAGTATGCGTTTGCTTTATTTTTGAACCATGATTTTGAGAAATCGCTCGAAGTGGCTAATATGGGATTACAAAAGAATGCCCATCATGCTGCGTTCAACCGTCTGGCAATGTATAACTATACTGACCTGAAGCGTTTTGATGAAGCGATAAAGGCAGCGGACATCTTCTTCAATGAATGTGAAAAAGCCGATTATTCTTATTTGGATTATATGTATTATGGGCACTTGCTGGAAAGTCTGAAAAAATATGATGATGCAGTAATACAATATGAGAAAGCGGTAAAGATGGATCCGAAAAAGACGGATTTATATAAAAATATCTCTTCTGCTTACGAACAGAAGAATGATTATAAAAAAGCAATCAGTGCTTACCAGAAATATTATTCATCCCTTGATAAAGAAAAACAGACTCCGGACTTACAGTTTCAGGTTGGTAGACTTTATTACGGTGCTGGTACGCAACCTGATTCATTGACAATCACTGTTGAAGAACGCAAGCAGGCGTTGATGTCCGCCGATTCTGTTTTCCATGCAATTGCAGAAGCAGCACCGGATAGCTACTTGGGTAACTTCTGGAGAGCTCGTGCCAATTCAGCACTGGACCCTGAAACCACTCAAGGACTTGCGAAACCTTTCTATGAGGAAGTGGCTGCTTTATTGGAAAGCAAAAATGATCCTCATTACAATTCAGCTTTGGTTGAATGTTACAGTTATCTTGGATATTACTATTTGTTAGCGATCGAGAATCCGGCATTGAAGGCCGAAGCAAAGGCTAATAAAGATAAATCCATAGAATACTGGAATAAAATTCTGGCTATAGACCCCGCTAATGCTACTGCTAAAAGGGCATTGGACGGCATCAAATAGTGAATAATTTTAGTTGTTTGTCGTGACAGGAGGAGTGGAGAGTGATCTTAGCTCCTCCTTTTTTTGCACTTTTTTCTCCTTTTCTATTGGAATATTCAAAAGATTGCCTACATTTGCGGTGTACTATTACACTAATACACTAAGAAACATTGTTCATTAAACAGAAATGCTATGATTACAGTAGAAAATCTTTCATTTACTTATCGTAAATCGAAGCGTGCGGTATTACATGATTTTTCGCTTTCGTTCGAGTCCGGCAGGGTATATGGACTGTTGGGAAAGAATGGCGCGGGAAAGTCTACTCTTCTCTATCTGATGTCCGGGTTATTGACTCCTAAAAACGGCAAAGTGGTGTTTCACGATACAGATGTGCGCCGACGGTTACCGGTTACTTTGCAGGATATGTTTTTAGTTCCCGAAGAGTTTGAATTACCTTCAGTCTCTCTGGTTAGCTATGTGGAGTTGAACAGTCCTTTTTATCCCCGTTTCAGCAAGGAGGAGATGATTAAATATCTCCATTATTTTGAAATGGATATAGATATTGATCTCGGATCACTTTCTATGGGACAGAAAAAGAAAGTATTCATGAGCTTTGCGCTTGCTACAAACACTTCTCTTTTGTTGATGGACGAGCCGACCAACGGGCTGGATATTCCCGGTAAAAGTCAGTTCCGTAAGTTTATAGCATCGGGCATGTCGGATGATAAGACGATTGTAATTTCTACGCATCAGGTTCGTGACATTGATAAGGTGCTCGATCATGTATTGATTATGGATGACAGCCGTGTGTTGCTGGATGAATCTACAAGTAATATTTGCGACAAACTTTTCTTTGTGGAGAGTGACAATCGGGAACTGGCGAAAAATGCTCTTTTCGCAATCCCTACTATTCAGGGGAATTACCTGATACTTCCTAACGAAGAACAGGAAGAATCGGAATTAAATCTGGAACTTCTTTTTAATGCTACGTTGGCTGCTCCTGAAGAGATAGCCCGATTGTTTCACACTCAAAAATAAAAGACGATGATAAAAGATACTTTTTTCAGTTTGCCTCGTTTTATGAATCTTTGCCGTAAGGAGATGGTAGAGAGTTGGAGATCGAATGTGCTTCGTATGGTGTTGATGTATGGAGTGATGGCGGTGGTATTGGTTTGGAACGGATATACTCAATATAATTATCACGATTCGGTTTATTTTATTCGTCATGCAAATACCGATCCTGCATGGGGATTTATATTGATGGCTTTTTTGTGGTTTCTATTTGTTTTCGGGTGCTTAAGTGCATCGCTGGTGATGGAGAAGATGAAGAATAAGACTAGTCGGCTATCCACATTAATGACACCGTCCACTCCTTTCGAGAAGTTTTTTTCCCGTTGGCTGATATCAACTATCGTATTTTTAGTTGTTTTTTTGATTGCTTTTAAATTGGCTGATTATACAAGAGTAATGGTTTATTCGCTTATCTATCCGGAGGTAAAAGAGGTGATACTCCCTGTCAATCTGGGAGATTTAGTCGGTAGCGGGAAACGGTGGTTTTTATTCAATGAAACGTATCAGTTGATATTAGTCCTTTCTATATATTGCTTTGTGCAGTCATTGTTCGTATTAGGTAGTTCTGTTTGGCCGAAGAACTCTTTTCTTAAAACTTTTGTTTCGGTTACAATCATTGTTCTGATTTATGTATTGATGGGAATGTTGACGGGTAATATGCTATTTCATGGAAACAACAATAAAGATTACGGCTATATTTTTTCTTCTTTCACGGAGCAACAAGTTTTCACCTTAGGAACCATAGCCTTTATGTTTTTTGCATTGGTTAATTGGGTACTTGCCTTTTTTCGTTTTAAGGAGTCCGAGATTATTCAACGTATGTAATACTCTAGCCTATGAATTTTAAAGAAAGTAAAGCCATTTATCTGCAGATCGCTGATAGGATCTGTGATGAGATACTTCTGGGGCAATTTGGGGAAGAGGAACGCATCCCTTCTGTCAGAGAATATGCCGCTATTGTGGAAGTAAATGCCAATACAGTGATGCGCTCATTTGATTATCTTCAGTCACAGAATATTATTTATAATAAACGCGGCATTGGTTATTTTGTCTCTACCGGTGCAAGGGAACTGATTCATTCTTTGCGGAAGAATACTTTTTTGAAAGAAGAACTGGATTACTTCTTCAAGCAGATTAAGACACTGGATATTCCTATCAAAGAGATAACCGATATGTACCGGGAATTTTGTAAAAAAGAAAAGTAAAACAAATATTATGAAACGTACAACTTATATATTAATTGGGCTTTTTGTAGCCGGACTTTGTGTGCTGGTAGGCGGAATGTTTGTGATGTATTGTCTGGGGAGGCCGCACTTTTCCAATCAAATAAATCTGCAAGGAGAGCAGCTAACCAAAGAAATCCCGGCTTGCCGGGTAATATGGCTTGCTCAAACGGAGATGCATACAGAAGAATGTAGTGTCTGGCTGGCAAATTCTTTTTTGCGAGTGCTGCCTTCAAAAGGAGAGAAAAATGAATTTTCCTGTTCGCAGAAAGTAAATGACTATCTGAAAATGACTGTCATGGGGGATACGTTGAAAATTCTTTTGGACTATCCGCTGGATAAACTCCTGCAAGAGTTAAAGGAAGCCAGATATGTAGCGATGATAACGGGAGACATGCAACTGAATCTGACGCAAGAAGTGGAATGTGTTGTAAATGATATTTATATGCAAAAGATTGTTCTTAAAAATTTGACAAAGGATTCTCTTTCCATTAATACTTCTAATTCTATGCAAGTGGATTCGTGCGATTTTAGAGCTTTGCATGTTGCCAGGAGTGGCAGGAATGTGGAATTTCAGAGTGGTAAGATCAATAATCTGCATTTGAATCTGAATATGATGGATAATTGGTCTGTAAATGTGCAAGAATGTCGGATTGATACGGAATACTTGACAGGTCACAATGGGAATGTGAAACTTCAAAAAGGAGAGTGCAAACGTATGTTTTGGATTCCTGAAAAGGATGATGCCAAATTACAGGTAACTTTGACCGAAAAAGCCTGTGTGACGATGATAGAATAAACTGGCATATAGATTAAAAAAGGAGTAAAGATGTATTTATCATATTTTACTCCTTTTTTATATGGTTATTACAATGCTTTTGTCAGAGTGAAGCAATCGATATCCGGTGCCCAGTTGTAACTATTACCCATGCGAATGGTGTTATATCCTGCTTTTAGTTCAACGGGAACTGTGATTTTGTTATGGTTATTATCCTCTCTCAGAGAATCTATTTTGGTAATAATGCCGTTGACATCCAGTTCTATCTGGCGTCCTTTACCGTATGAGTAATGGATAGTCATGTTGTAGCGTCCGCCATCTCCGCTATACACTTCCTTCCATTCGGCATAATTTTCCGGTTGTCCACCCAGGAAACCTACTTTCATTTTGCCGGAAGCTTCTTTGTCATTGGCATAAAGAATACCTTTAGGATTTTTACCTAGGTCATTGAAAAGAGGCAAGTAAGCCCATTCTGCTTCGTACAGAGTCGGTTCCAGACGGGTTTCGCCTTCCATACGGAGGAACATGGCACTGTGTGCCGGAAGCGTTTGTTCGAATGTGCCGGAGAAGCTGCCTAAATCGTTATGTTTTACGAGATCACGTACTTTTACGTTTCCTCCAAATTCCAATGAAGAGAACGGGACGGAGAAACTGCATACGGTATCGGAAGGATTGTAGAGAGCCACAGCACGTACGTTTCCACGTTTCTGCTCAATATCTTTCACAAGTACATAACCTTCATTTTCATGTTGCGCTACGTATGCTTGCAAACCCAGCGGGTCTTGGTTGAGGGCAATCAATTCTTTGTTTTTCAGCAGCTCGAGAGAAGATTCCGGTATGTTTTCCAGGTTACATCCAATAAGCAAAGGAGAGCTCATGATACACCATAAACCGAAATGAGCTTCTTCTTCTGTCGGGGTAAGACCTTGTCCGCCCACTTTGCTGTCGTTACGGAATCCGATAACCATCATGTCCATGTCATTGTAATGTCCGTTGCCGGCATAGGCAGACAGGTAAAGATTCTTGCCGACTACATATCTTAATGAGCCCCAGTGTGCGTTAATATCACCGCTGATACGCCAGGAGGTTGCTGCGTCTTTGGCCCAAGTACCCGGGAAGGCCCATCGGCAGATATTGATGGAAGCATCTTTGTTCACTTTGTCTATACTGTTCCGGATTGAAGTGTAGCGTTCCTTTTCATTAAGTCCCAGCGCATCTCCTCCGCAATAGTCAATTTTGATAAAGTCGAAACCCCAGTCGCCAAAGTATAATTGGGCGTCTTGTGGTTCATGCCCGTAGATACCTGCTCCTATACCTGCAGTGTCATTGTCCCACATGGAACCACACGTACTATTACCCGCATCGGTATAAAGGCCGGCTTTCATTCCCAGGCTGTGAATATGATCCGCCACCGGTTTCATGCCGTTCGGGAAGCGTTTTTCATTTGCAAGCATTATTCCGTTGTCGTCACGTTTTCCGAAATAGCCATCATCAACATTGACATAATGATATCCGACATCTTTCAGACCTTTTTCCACCATTAGGTCAGCCTGGTGTTTGATAATGTCTTCACTGATGTCTACACGAAACGCATTCCATGAACTCCATCCCATGATAGGAGGATTGACTGCCTTTTCATTTTCCGAAAGAGTGGTTTGAGTCTTTGTACAACTGATGCACATAAAAGAAGCTACTGCTACTGTAAAGAGATAAATCCTGTTTTTCATGATATAATAGGTTGGTATTTTCTTGCATTGCCGTCCCGATTTCGTCCCGGTGACTAAATAAAATTAAAGGGTAACTTACTGTAATCCAGAAAGCTACCCTTTATTTTGTCGGAATGAGGCGACTCGAACGCCCGACCCCTACGTCCCGAACGTAGTGCGCTACCAACTGCGCTACATTCCGATTGCTTAAGAAGTGGTGCCACCAGGAATCGAACCGGGGACACAAGGATTTTCAGTCCTTTGCTCTACCAACTGAGCTATGGCACCTTTCTCGTTTGCGGGTGCAAAGATAAGTATATTTTTTAATACCGCAATAACTTCGCGGGAAAATTTCGCCAAATTCTGACCGATGAAAATATTAATGTATTTGTGTTAGAATAAATATGTAGATAACTCATTATTTATGCAGCATATTTTATAAATTTACGCACTGAAACTATCAAAACATTATAAACACTCTAATCCTATGTCATCACTGGCAATTATCATTATAATAGTTCTATCAGCTACCCTCATTTATGTGTGGGCAAAGTGCCAGTCACTTCAAAAAGAGGTACATTCGAAAGAAAATAAAGAGAATGAACTTAAGAAGTTGGCTTTGGTTTTGCAGAACATCAATGCCTACTTCTTATTGATTGACAAGGATTTTGTAGTCTGTGACACCAATTATTATTCTTTGAACCGTCTGCCTGTTCAGGTAGGTGGAGTTACAAAAAGAGTGGGGGATTTGTTGCATTGTAGAAACGCGATAGCAGCCGGTGAATGTGGTCAGCACGAACAGTGTAAACTATGTTGTATTCGTGCGTCTATCGGTAAGGCTTTTTATAAGAAAGCAAGTTTTAAGAATCTGGAAGCTTCGATGAAGTTGTTGAGTGAGGATGAAATGACAGTGACTCCTTGCGATGTATCAGTATCGGGTACTTATTTGAATATTCATGGCCAAGATTATATGGTGTTGACTGTTTATGATGTGACAGAACTGAAAAATGTGCAAAGGTTACTGACCATTGAAAAAGAACATTCCATCTCTGCCGAGAAATTGAAATCTGCCTTCATTGCTAATATGAGTCACGAAGTTCGTACACCGCTCAATGCTATTGTCGGATTTTCCGGTTTGATGGTGTCGGCTTCCGGCGAAGAGGAAAGAAAAATGTATGCTGATATTCTCGCAGAGAATAATGAACGATTGTTGCGCCTGGTGAATGATATTTTCGATCTTTCTCAAATAGAGTCGGGGACGATAGATTTCGTTTATACGGAGTTTGATGTCAATGATTTGTTGAGAGAGTTGGACGGAATATTTAAGACGAAATTGAATA
Source organism: Bacteroides sp. AM54-2NS (assembly GCF_003602935.1). Lineage (NCBI taxonomy): Bacteria > Pseudomonadati > Bacteroidota > Bacteroidia > Bacteroidales > Bacteroidaceae > Bacteroides > Bacteroides sp. AM54-2NS. The sequence continues at coordinate 68,258 of NZ_QTMZ01000025.1, read as the reverse complement.
ACTCGTCGGTAAAATTGATTTGTGAGGCGCATGTACAACCTATTATAATGTATTCGGAACGGGAACGTATCATTCAGGTATTGTCTAACCTCTTACATAATGCGATGAAATTTACTGCGTCGGGTGAAATCCGTTTCGGGTGCCGCTTGGAAGGAATGGAAGAAGTTTACTTTTTTGTGTCCGACACAGGCATTGGTATACCGGAAGAAGACCAGAAAAAGATATTCTCACGTTTCATAAAACTCGACCGTGAAATGCAAGGGACGGGACTTGGGCTGACTCTTTCGCAAACGATTATCCAAAATCTGGGTGGAAACCTCGAACTCGATTCGAAGGTCAACCGGGGATCTACTTTCAGCTTTGTGTTGCCGAGGGTGATTAAGCCGGAATTGATTAAGCCACAGCCATAAAGTAAATCGCCCTTACTACAGTTGTAAAGTGTATCTCAAAAGTGTTAAATCTGACTTTTGGAGATGCTTCACTTGACTGTAGTGAGGGTGATTTTATAAATTCAAGGCTTTTCGAATTGTCTTGAACTTCTTGATGAACAGGATGAATGTTTAGTCTTTACGACTTAGGTGCATCCTTATCTTTGTCTCCGGTTCCCGGAGATGCTTTGCTGGCAGAGGAACTTCCGAAGGAGCTGAACCGGAGGATGCTGTGCCTGAAGTTGCTGCATTAGAAGCGGTTGCCCCGGGGTTAGTTGTGCTTGTCCCAGTTGTTCCTCCTGTGTGTGCAGAAGTTGCATTAGCAGGACGCGGAGCATTAACGCTGCTTGCACTAACATTTGCCGTGGCAGGTTGAGCCTGAACTTCCCAATGGAACGGTTCGAAATTGGAATTAGGATCTACCCAAGACGGTTTCTTGGAAGCGTAGATAATAAACGGAGCAACGACAACGATAATTGCACCGATAATTAGTACGGAGAACCAAACGGTGTTGCTACCGGTAGAAATCTGGCTGGGCGGGATGAAGCTAAGAATAAAGGCAAGTAATGATCCGCAGAAGCCAAGACCGCCAACAAACCACATCAGGCCGTTGCCGGATTTACCGATACGGAACGGACGGTTGAGTTTCTTCATCTTATAACGCAATGCGATAGCTCCGGAGAACATCAACAGGTACATAATCAGATAAAGAATAACTGTCAGCTGTGACAGAATTTGATAGAAACTCTGTACGGAAGGCATAACAACAAACAACAAACTTAATACGGTTACAGCGATACCCTGTACGAACAAGATATTCTTTTGTACACCCAGCTTGTTTGTTTTCTGGAAGAACGGAGGCATATAACCGGCTTTACCTACGGCAAATATACCTTTGGACGGACCGGCAACCCATGTCAATACACCAGCCAATACACCGAAAGCAAGAGCGACCGCAATGATTGGTGACAACCAGGAAGCATGAATATATTTGAAATAGTTGTCGAAACCGACGAGCAGGCTTTGAGTCAGGTTGATGTCTTTAGCAGGGATAATCACACCTAATGCGAAAGTACCCAAAACGAAGATCAACACTGTGATAAGCGCACCGATAAATACGGCTTTCGGATAGTTTTTAGAAGGGTTATCTACGTCTTTTACGTGGATACCGCCCATTTCCATACCGGCATAAAACAAGAAGATACTGGCAGCAAGAACGACATTATCGAAGTTGGTAAAGTCGGGGAAGAAGCTACTGTTGAAATCCATATTGGAATGTCCGCCCGTTGCCAGGTAAATGATTCCTAAGATAATCAACAATCCGGCCGGGATAATGGTACCGACCATACCACCGATTTTGGCTACTTTACCTACCCAGCTCATACCTTTCAGGGAGATGAAAGTGGCCAGCCAATAGATGATAAGTACGACGACGAGCGTATAATACTTATTGTTTGCCAATGACATGTCATGTACGTCATTCATTCCGATGAAAGCAATAGATACGGCACCAAACGTTAATACCGTCGGATACCAGATCGTACTTTCGATCCATTGCACCCAGATGGCGAGGAATCCCAGTTTCTTGCCATAGGCCTCGCCTACCCACCGGAACACACCACCCTGCTTATCCTGAAACATCGCTGCCAACTCGGCTGCAACGAGCGATGTAGGGATTAGAAAGACAATAGCTGCAAAAAGATAATAGAAGGCCGAACTCATTCCGTATACGGCCTCGGCTGGTAGTCCACGCAAGGATACTACTGCCGTAACATTCATGATAGCAAGGGTAAACACACCCAGCTTCACTGCATTTTTAATATTTGCCATAAGTTAAGGTTTTAAGTGAAAAATATTTTAAAGTCAGTGTTATAACAACATTTTGCGCGAGATGTTTCCGCAATCTCTTTCAAAGTTCGTTAATTAACATCGCCGGAACGGGATATTGTAACCCCCGATTTACCTGTTTCGAAACAATTACTTTTCTCGATTGTTTCTAAACAATCTAAATTATATGTGAACCATTTTATTATAAACTAAGTAGTTATGAAATCAGCGCTTTCAGATTTTATTTTCGGAAAAAAGGGGATTTATGGTATTCTTCACATTATTATATTAATAATGTCTCTTTTTCTGGTTATCAGTATCTCGGTGGATACTTTTAAGGGAATTCCGTTCTATACACAGTCTTCTTACATGAAGGTACAGCTATGTATCTGCCTTTGGTTTCTTTTCGATTTTGTGTTGGAGTTCTTTTTGGCAAAACATAAAGGACGCTATCTGCGGACACACTTTATCTTTTTATTGGTGGCTATCCCTTATCAGAATATCATCGCATATTATGGATGGACGTTTTCGGATGAGATTACCTACCTGCTTCGTTTCATTCCTTTATTAAGAGGAGGATATGCGCTTGCTATTGTGGTCGGCTGGCTGACTTACAACCGGGCTTCGAGCCTGTTTGTCTCTTATCTGACGATGTTGCTGGCAACAGTTTATTTCTCCAGTCTGGCATTTTTTGTGCTCGAGCATCGGGTAAATCCATTGGTGAATGATTATGGAGATGCCTTGTGGTGGGCTTTTATGGATGTTACTACCGTGGGGTCGAATATTATAGCGCAGACCGTGACCGGGCGCGTGCTTTCCGTTTTGCTGGCCGCCTTGGGTATGATGATGTTTCCTATCTTTACGGTTTATATTACAAATCTGATTCAACAATCCAACAAGCGTAGAAAGCAATATTACGAAGAGGAGGAACAACAGAAAAAGGCTTCCGCCCAAAAGGAATCGGCAGAAAAAGCTGTCGTACAGAAGGTTAATACATAATATGCTTGTGTGGCGGATAAAAACAGATAGAATGAGAGTAATTGTAATGTGTTGAAAATCAGCTTAGAAATGCTTTTCTTAATAGTATTATTACTTTTCTTTATAAGCATGGAAGGAAAAGGGGAGGAAAAGTGGAATAACTTTCTATCTTTGTAGAAAAGAGACAGAGGCAAACAGTTGTTAGTTGTTGTCTATAAATGAATAAGTTCCACCTTATCCGGGTGAATAATAGTGACACTGATATGCTCATTTTAATTACTGGAGTTGCATAGGGGTAAATTTAATTTGTTGTATTTGATAATTAATACCGTTTGTATTGAAAATACTGGTGGGAGATCAAGCGGGAAATCAATGGGATAAGGAGGAATAGAAAAAGGTTACTATCGGGAGATAGTAACCTTTACCTACTTATAAAAGAGATCGAGAGAGAGTTTTAGTCAACAACGGTGATATGGTTGTTGCTAAACACATTTAATTCCAGCTTGTTCATGATGCATTGAATAGCTAACTGCGCTTTCACGGAGTTGCCCGATCCATCCAAAGGAGGAGCAAAGGCAGCAATACCGAACTGTCCGGGCAGTACACCCATCACACCACCGCCTACACCTGTTTTGGCAGGAATACCGGAAGTGTACATCCAGTCGCCGGTATGTTCATAGAAACCTACTGCGGCAATCATGGCAGTGATTTTAGGAGCCAGCGTGGCATCAAAAACTTCTTTCTTAGTCACCGGATTTACACCACCGTTGGCGATTGTGCCGGCTGCAATGGAAAGCTGCAATGCAGTCACTCCCAATGAGCACTGACGGGTGTAGAGTCTAATGACATATCCGGATCATCATAAATCCGATTATAATTTTTCAGCAACCATGCGATAGAACGGTTGTTGAAGTTGGTATCCGATTCGGACTTGTACAATTCATCAATCAACTGTGGGGCGCTGCCGCATAAATCGGTCACGTTTCCTACGATGGCATCCCATTTCTTGGCAGAGTCGCCAATGGGCTGCACCATGCTGCAGGCGGAGATGGCTCCGGCGTTTACCAGCGGAGTAGACGGATGGTCGTTCTCCAGCAAGATGGCGATAATTGAATTGAAAGGTAAGCCTGTTGCATCGGCTCCAATCTTGTCCAGGATTTCTTTGGCACCATATTGGCGCAGTGCCAGAATAGCCGTATGTACTTTGGATACGGATTCTATACCGAAGCGGTAGTCAGTATCTCCCACATGGATGGTCTGCCCGTTGAGCAGGCAGACACTGATTCCAAAGAGATCTTTGTTGACATTTGCCAGGTAGGGGATATAGTCGGCGTTCTTGCCGCCGGTGTTAGTCTTTACCTGATCGTATGCCTCCTGTACCACTTCTTTCAATTGAGCGAGTGTTACTTTTTTATCCATAGATCTTTCTTATTTTTTTACGGTTTTACGACGACCACCATGGTTGAACATCTTAGCTTCTACTGGAAGATTCTTTTCTTGAGCCATACGGGTAGGGGTAGGATATTCCAGTTTTTCCAGTTCGGCGATAGCGTTGTTGATGTCGCCCAGTAGCATATCTGCCATATCGCGGCTGAATCCCTGGCGGACAACGACACGCATCACTACATAATCTTCCAGTTTGGAAGGCAAGGTGTAAGCAGGAACCATCCAACCGTGTTGAGACAGTTTGTCTTGCAAATCGTACAAAGTCCATTTGGCGTTCTTTGCATATTCCGGTTTCAGATACCAGATGAATAATGGGTTCACAACATCTTCAGAGTAGTTGACAAACGGAACCATCTTGGCTATTTCGCTGTGGATATATTTAGCAATTTGCAGGGAGTTGTACTGTACTTCTTTGTATCCTTGGAATCCTAAACGGATGAATTGATAATATTGTCCCAGGATTTGTGCAGCCGGACGAGAGAAGTTCAAACCTACCTGTGTAATGTTGGCACCCAGATAATTTACGCTGAATGACATTTCTTCGGGCAGATATTCTTTGCCTTTCCAGCAAACCCATCCGAGTCCCGGATATACCAAACCAAACTTATGGCCGGATACGCTGATAGAAAGTACCCATTTCAAACGGAAGTCCCATTTCTTTTCCGGATACAGGAACGGAAGGATGAAACCACCACTGGCGGCATCTACGTGGATAGGAATGTCATAACCGGTCTTGGCATTGTAAGCATCCAGTGCTTTGTCCAATGCTTCGACGTCATCATTCAGTCCAGTCCATGTAACACCTTGGATAGGCACGATACAGATGGTGTTTTCATCACACATTTTCAAAGCTTCTTCGGGGTCGAGAGTGGTTTTTTCGAGTGTCAAAGGCACTTCACGCATTTCAATCTGCCACAACTGTGCAAACTTTTCCCAAACAACCTGGAAACCTGTAGAAATAACAAAGTTTGGTTTATCAAACGGTTTGCCCTGTGCTTGTCTTTTCTTACGCCAACGTAACCAGGCAGCTACACCACCCAACATACATGCTTCTGAAGAACCGATAGCCAACGCACCGGTTTTCCAGGTATCTTTTTCAGGAGAGTTCCACAAGTTGGCAACGATGTTGATACATTTACCGTTCATCACTGCGATACGCGGATATTCTGTTTCATCAATGTAGTTGATGTTAATGGCCTCATTCATCAGCTTAGTGGCATATTCATCCATATAAGTGGTAACGAAAGTAGCCAGATTCAAACGTGGTTGGGTTTGAGCAAATGTTTCATCTTTCACCATTTGATAGGCGACTTCAGGAGTAGTAGGTCCATCAGGTATTTTCTCTACCGGAGAGGGTTGTAACATTCTGTCTGAACCAAATACATCGGTTTTTGCATCACCTTTTCTGAAATTTAAATCTTCCATACTAATTTGTTTTTTTAAAGGTTTAGGGCGATGGGGATTTTCCCCGTCGAATTTCCCACAACAACAGCAGATAGTTTTGAAAGTTTCCGGGTTTTACATTATTTGGCGTTTATTAAGGAGGAGGACGTCCTTATTGAAACGGGCCTATTCACCACGGAGGACGCAGAGGACACAAAGGTGAATCTTGGTCATTTCCGTGCAGAAATGAGCTAAATGATAATTTTGCGGAGTGCCCTGAAAGGGCTTAATTATATAGTGTAGGGCAACGCCCTACGTAAAAACGACAATCTGAATTTGCGCCCTGAAAGGGCATAATTGTATACAGTTCCGCCCTTTCAGGGCTTGTGGCTGGTGTGTCTTTTTCGTAGGGCGTTGCCCTACGCTATATAATTAAGCCCTTTCAGGGCACTCCAATAAATATATAATTGTAAGGCTTTCAGCCTAACTGCAAAATTCCCATTTAACTGCAAAATTCCCATTTAACCGCTAAATTCTCATTTACCGGCGTAGCGCCGGAGCAAGGTTCCATTCGGTATTCCCTGAAAGAGATACAGTTCCACCCTTTAGGGTATGTCTAAAACGATAACATGCCGAATGGAACCTTGTTGGGGCGCTACGCCCCTAAATTCCCATTTAACGAACAATCATTTACAATGAGTTCAATATTTGATTTGCCCGGTTCACGGTTACTGCTGCCGGGGTTTCCGGCATACTACCCAAGTTGAACGGAGCAAGCATTTTCTCTATTTTCTTTAATCCGACTTTATTTCCCTTTTTCTCAAATTCCTGACGGAGGATATTTATCTTCTCGTGCGCCTGAATTCCTTCAATCAAGCGTTCGAAACGGATACAGCTACGTGCTCCCGGATATACAAGATACGTATCTCCACCTGCCCAACTACGGAAACGGGAATCGAGCAGCGGTTCCAATGGCCAGCTGTTGTATGCCCAACGCAAATAACCATCCAGGTGTTTCTTAGAAGAATAATAACTTATCCAGACAGCTTCTGCAGGATCGGAGAAAGTAAATGTATTGGGATGGGCTTCCGTACAGCAGGTGTAATAGTTGGTACGTTTATTCTCTGCCGCACGGCGGAGGCGTACTTCTTCGGGGAAGTTCTGTCCGATTACAATGCAGTAATCATACAAATCGGGCTCAATCTCCGCATGGTAATTTCCTGCCAACGAAACTTTGAAATCCGGATCTGCTTTACGAATCACCTTCAAGGTCTTCTGCATCACTTCCATCGGACGTTCATCCATTGCAATAGCACAGATATCGAACCATCCTTTTTCTTTCAGATGCTTGGAGAAAGACGAAAGCATTGCTACCCACATTTCTTCGTAAGCCTCCTCGCCCGGTGCTGTTTTCACAAATTTCAGCGAGTTGGTTGCCTGGTCGTAATACTGGAATGACAACTCCCAGGGAACCATTGAATAACAGTTGATCTGTTTGTCAATGCCCACACTCATCATAAATTCTACCCAACGGTCGAAAATGGTATAGTCAAAAGACCATGTGCCGTCCGCCCGTTTCATCCAGGTAACCATTGTATCAAAATAATCTTCCGTCTGACCGTTCCAGGGTTTGTGCATCAAAGTAGCTGTAATAATCTTTTGTCCGGCATCTGCCAGCATTTTCATCAAAGGACGCATGGCGTCTAAATGCTCCTGACTCCATAGAGGAACCTGATAGTAACGTGCCACTGCATAAGGACTTTGCCACAAATCCAAGTGGTAAGCCCACTCCGAAGGCGCCGGAAGTTCGCGGGAAGAAACCGTAATTTCCAGATTCAGGCGTTGCAACAGACGAGAGCCGTCGTTGATTAGCAACTCTCCTTTATACGTTCCGGGAACAGCCGATTGAGGAATCCAACATTGCACCCAGACAGGTTGAACAGTACGAGCAGGCAAAGCCATCGCTTTCAGACTAGTATCAATCGGATCGGCCACTAATAATGAATCATAATCCACCGCTTTCCGGTGTCCGCAGGCACCTCTGCCGTCTTTGTTCAATTCGTCCGTCATCACATAACGAACAAAACCGCCGGTGAATGCATCTTGGGGAAGAACGTTTCCTTTCTTGTCTTTGAAATCACCAAAGCTGAAATTCAGGTCTTTCAGTTCTACACCTGTCCATACAACCGCTTGCGCGTTCACACGTTCACCACGCCAGCCTTTCAAAGCAACCGTTTGCTGGTTCTTCAACCGGGGAAGCCCGTGTTTTGCGTACCGGACGTCTGTTGTACCCCAAGACACTTGTGTTGTTGTCACTGCCGCCCATTCTTTATCAGACGGCGCAGCAGGGTCGGGCAATTCCTGATAAGTCTGTAAAGGGAACTTCGGTTGTCCTGTCGGAACACCACATTGAGTGACTCCTTGCTGGGCAAAAACTGCGCCTACGCTAAAGAGACAAGTCAGGGAAAAAATAGTAAGTCGTTTCATGGTTAGTTAATTAAATGATTAAAGTTTTTTATTAGGGGGAAAAATATTCAATCACATAGGGTCTACATCATAGTAGACAATCAAAGATTTATAGCGTTCATCTTCCAACATCTCCCGTTGGATGCGCAACAGCAACTCCCGGGCACGTCCCATCGGAGCGTTCTGCTCAATCTTTACGACAATCTTTTTAATAAACAACGTTGGATACGGGCAACAGGAGGTTTATCCGGCCCCAACACCCGATTGCCAAATACCGCCCGCAGCTTATCCGCCATCACTGTCGCCATCTGATCCAGCAACGCTCATTATGATTTTTCAGATAAACATATACCAACCGGTAATAAGGAGGATAATGGAACATCTGCCGTTCCGCCAACTGCCCGCCTACCATGTCTTCATAATCATTGGCAATGACCTGATGAATGATAGGATGCTCGATGCTCTTGGTTTGCAGCACCACCCTACCCCGTTTGTTCTTACGTCCGGCACGTCCCGCTACTTGCGCCATCAACTGGAAAGCCCGTTCATAGGAACGGAAATCCGGATAATTCAGCATCGTATCGGCATTCAGTATACCTACAATACTGACATGATCGAAATCCAATCCTTTTGAAACCATTTGCGTGCCGATCAATATATCCGTCTTTCCCTGTTCAAAATCCGCAATAATCTTTTCATAAGCAGAGCGGGTGCGTGTGGTATCCAAGTCCATTCGTGCCACTGCCGCTTCAGGGAAAAGGATTTTAATGTCATCTTCAATCTTTTCCGTACCAAAGCCACGGTTCACCAGTTCCGTACCTTCGCAGGCAGGGCAGGATTTCGGCAGTTGGTAGGTATAACCGCAATAATGACAGGTTAGCTGATTGATTCCTTTATGATAGGTAAGGCTTACATCGCAATTCTTACACTTGGGCACCCAACCGCAGGTACGACACTCCACCATCGGAGCAAACCCGCGACGGTTCTGAAAGAGAATCACTTGCTCTTCCTGTTCCAAAGCCTCTTTCATGTATTGTATCAAGAGCGGTGAGAATTGTCCCACCATCCTCTTTTTGCGATGCAATTCCTTTATATCCACCGGAATAATCTCCGGCAATTGAATTTCTTTATATCGTTCTTTTAGTTGTACAAAACCATATTTCCCCTCCCCTGCATTCTGCCACGACTCGATGGAAGGAGTAGCCGTTCCCAACAGGGTTTTAGCTCCGTACATGGCAGCCAGCACAATCGCTGCGCTACGGGCATGATAGCGGGGAGCAGGATCTTGTTGCTTATACGTATTTTCGTGCTCTTCGTCCACAATCACCAGTCCCAGATTCCGGAAAGGAAGAAACACGGAAGAGCGAACACCCAGGATAATATCGTACCCGTTCTCTCCCAGTTGTTTCCGCCATATTTCAACCCGTTCGGCATCGGGGAATTTAGAATGGTAGATCCCCAGGCGAGCACCGAAAACCCGTTGCAGACGCTCTGTAATTTGAGTAGTCAAGGCAATCTCCGGCAACAAATATAAGACTTGCTTTCCCTGACGAATCGTTTCTTCGATCAGATGGATATACACTTCCGTCTTCCCACTGGACGTTACTCCATGAAGCAGACACACGTTTTTCTCCTGGAAAGACTGAACGATTTCATCATGTGCCCGTTGCTGAAACTCGTTCAAAGCGTTCAGCTCGACTACCTCTTTCTCCTGTTTATTCAACCGTCCGATTTCGTGATAGTAGATTTCGAAAATCTTCTTATCCACCAGCCCGTTCAGTACCGAAGGAGCCACATTAGCCCGTTGCAACAATTCTTTCTTGGAGACTTCTTTCGGAGTTCCGGTTCCTAAAATACCTGAATACTCTACATACTTCATGAGCAACGCCAGTTGCTTCGGAGCACGAGACAGAATATCAAACAGAATATGGAGTTGCTTTTCATCTGCCGTACCCGCAAGTCGCACCCGTGCCTCTGTCTTAGGCTTATAAGTACGTTTCAATTCTTCCTTTACAAAAATGGCTTCTTTATCGAGCAGGGACTTGATGGCAGTAAGAATGTTTTTTATGCCGCTATCTTTCTCCAGTTTAGTGACGGACTGCTGCGCATCTACGGCAAGTAAATCCAAAATGCGTTGTTCCCGTTCCGGCAATGGCGCATCCGCCTCAAAATCGGGATTATATTCAACAATCGTTTCACTCTCCAGCTTCAGACCGGAAGGAAGTGCCGCTTTATACACATCTCCCTGTGTACAGAGATAGTAATCGGCTATCCATTCCCAAAATTTGAACTGAACGGGTAGTAAAATGGGAGAAGCATCCAGCAATGCAGATATATCTTTCACTTCGTACTCCGTTGGAGCACAATAATGAACGTTAAGGACGATAGCCGTATAAAACTTCTTTCGCCCGAAAGGAACTACCACACGGCAGCCTATCTTCACATCTTCCGCACATTCGTCCGGCAAAGAGTAAGTGAAACTCTTCGGAAGCGGAAGCGGTAATATGACATCTACATATTTTTTCATTGCAGGTACAAAAATACAATAAAAAATGGGGAATGAAAAAGAAGGAAGAGAGAACACTCAAAAGAAAAACGCTTCTTAAGGCAGGATTGGGCAGAAACAGTTTCGAGGCTGCAACAGGGCAGCCTCCGAACAAAAAAAGAGTTCCCGTTCACCGGAAACTCTTTTTTATATACGATGTAAAATGACAGACTATTTAAAAAATATAGGCAACAGATACCTGCCAAGTCTTAGTCTTATAAGAACCATCTATTCCTTCAAATTTGGCAGTGTCTCCCAACGGGATGTTATAATTGGCACCAACCTGCAAATGATTGAGCAATTTCACACCCGCGCCAACGTTAATGCCGACTTCGGCTTTCTTCTTGTCAGTTTTTACGCCTTCAATCGTTTTATTTCCCGCAAAATCGAAATAAAAATCAGGACCTGCAGCGAAATAAATACCAGCCATACTTCCCAAACCGATTGTATATTTCAGGTTTACAGGAATATCAATACCGTTTTGCTTTACAGTATAATCCTCGTTTCCTTCAGAAACCTTTATACCTCTTTGAGCAAAAAGCAAAGAAGCATCTACTCCCAACCCTACGATTGGAATATTAAACTCGGCCATCGGACCAATAAAGAAACCGGTAAAATTATCCTTCTTAAAGTTTTCGCTCACATTAGAGAAACTCGCCTTCGACAAGTTCAAACCTCCTTTTACACCAAAGTGTATTTGCGCCTGGGCAGGCATCGCCATACCGATACATACGGCAATCATTAAAGCACCAAAAATCTTTTTCATAAATTTACGTGTTTATAATTCGGGACAAAGATATATAATTAGAATAAATAAACACAATTTATCGGTTTTTTGTTCGCTCAAAGTCGCTGTTGTTCACTTAATCCGACGCCCATACATTTATATTTGCTCTTTTGAAGATTGAACTTACAATAGAGCATCAGTTTCATCTAACACTCACAGACTAATAAGAAATTCTTATTAGTTCAATTTTCATCCTATCTATCATCTATAAATCTTGGGAAAATGATAGTTAATCAAATTTACCTCCTGATTATCATACATAACCTTTTCAGCCAACACGTACGGCAAGTGGTCTGCTCCAATGCAAGTTCTTTTTCTAAATGCCGCATCCGGTCACATTGCTTCAACCATTTGCCCTGCAGTGCATCATACAAAAATTTAGCTCCTTTATACATGGTGATTTCCTTATCTTGTTTGCCTAAAAGTGATGCGTATATTGAACAGACTTGAGATTTATCCATGCAATATCGTTCCAATTTTTCGATATACATCAATGTAATCCCCTTTTTATTTCGGTTGATAAAATCCTGAATACTTTCATCGTCGATGATGTCGATGTCAGCTCTTTGGTAGTCCACGATGATTTCTCTTATCTCTATCAAGACCCAGATATATTCTGTCTCGAACCCGTACTTTGCAGCCGCTTCTTCTATACTAATCCATTGTGCCATAGCGTTTGTTCTTTTATGTGTGATACAATAAGGGATGAATAATGTTTTATTCATGTATATTAGCACAACGAGCATCCACTCTTTTTGCAGTCCGCCGGATGGAGATTGGCTAGGTTAAATTGTGGGGTAATTGATAACCGACCGAATACAAGAAAGACGCAGATGCTGCTGTACCATTATCCACTTTCAAGGCTAGCTAAACCGACCAGAGAACAATGATAACAGCAGACACCCACGTCAATCGTTTATATATAACACATCTTTTACGAATATGTTGATATACATCCGTTCACGTGGAGTATCTACCGTATCATCTCCCTCTGTTTGAATTAGCTATTTCTGAAAGTGAGAGATAATACGCTTTTACTCCATATAGGAAATAAAAACCGCTTCCTGCCTGTTTCATCACGCTGATGGGCTGAAAGCGTATGACAAAGATATATGTTTTTTTTGAAAGGTAGCAGAAATATGGAAATAAATATAGGAAGTTCTGTATTAAAATGAATTTGATAAAATATAATCCTGTTTCTTATTTCTGATTACTGAAATCCGTCACCAATAAAAATAAATAAGCAATTTTACTCTCATACTCTCATCAATCGTTTGAAAAGCCTTTATTCATCGGAGTTACAGGTATGAGAGTAAGTATGATAGTAAGATGAGAGTAACTTTTACTCTCACCATGCCTCACACCAAGACAGGACCATTATCTTCTGACATACAGTACATTATCTACTATTACCAAAAGTATTAACAGCTATAGCATCAAGTATTAACTCCCTAAAAATCATATATTAATAGTTCGAAAATCAGGTATTAATGCATGGGAAACAGTATAATAACACCTATATTAGTAGTGACAATAAAAGCATTATAGATAAACTTATAACCAAGCTACCATCATCTTTCTACCATTTAAGCAGTGAATGTTCGTTAAAACACGAATATAGGATTTGCTTTTTATAGCATTGTTCGTATATTTGCGAACATTAAATAAAAGAGAAACTAATGTATGGAACAGCAGGAACAGATTGCTCGTTTTGCTAAAGCGTTGGGGCATCCCACCAGAATAGCAATACTTAATTTTCTTGCAAGGCAAGAAAGCTGTTATTTTGGGGACATCCACGATGAGTTGCCAATCGCTAAAGCAACCGTTTCCCAGCATCTAAAAGAATTAAAAGACGCTGGACTGATACAGGGTGAAATAGAAACGCCCAAAGTGAAATATTGCATAAACCGTGAAAACTGGGAAATAGCCAGACAGTTGTTCGCCCAATTCTTTTGCGATTGCGCTTCTAAAAAAGGTGCTTGCTGTGAATAGCAGCCCTTTTTTTAGACTTATTGTTCGTTGTTTTGCGAATTACGTTTAATATATAAAATAGAAAATATGGAAATTAAAGTTTTGGGTACAGGCTGCGCAAATTGTAAAGCTCTGTACGTAACAGTAGAACAGGCTGTAAGAGATCTAAATTTAGATGCTACGTTAGTTAAAGAGGAAGATATTTTAAAGATTATGGAGTATAATATCCTTAGTTTGCCGGCATTAGTGATTGACGAAAAGATCGTTTCAGCCGGAAGAAAATTATCCTTAGCCGAAGTAAAAGAACTATTGAAACAATAACTTAGAAACACTGTACCTATGAAACATTTATTTTTGATTGCTATCAGCTTACTCCTGTTTTCTTGTAGCGGGAAGCCAAAAACAGAAAATAAACAAGAGGTTTCCGCACAAGGAGATCGTGTAGAAGTAATCTACTTTCATGGAAAACAACGGTGTGTTACCTGCCGTGCAATTGAGCAACTGACGAATGAAGTGTTGGAAGCCACTTTCAAAAATCAAATCGATAAAGGGGCAGTTGTGTATAAGGTTATAGATATTTCAGATCCGCAAAATGAAGCGATTGCGGATAAATATGAGGTGACATGGTCGTCTTTGTATATAAACGGCTGGAAGGGAGGAAAAGAAACTGTTAATAACATGACTGAATTTTCTTTTGCCAACGCAAAGGGGTCACCGGATATATTCAAAGAAGGTATAAAGAACAAAATAAATGAACTGCTAAAATAACTATTATATGGATTTTCTTCAAAATCTTCTGGATAATAGCAATATCCCGGTAATAACCGCTTTCCTGCTCGGTTTGCTTACAGCTATAAGTCCTTGCCCTTTGGCTACCAATATAACTGCGATAGGCTTTATCAGTAAGGATATAGGCAACCGGAACAAGATTTTTTTAGGAGGATTGCTTTATACCTTGGGGCGTGTTGTGGCTTATACAGTTTTAGGGATCATCCTGATTTCTATATTGAAAGAGGGTTCAAGCATGTTTTCCTTACAAAAAGGTATAAGTAAATATGGTGAGATACTGATCGCCCCGGTCTTGATATTTGTAGGAGTATTCATGCTTTTCGGAGATCGTTTGAATTTACCTAAGTTCGGATTTTCGGGAACAGGAAAGGCAGAAAAACTGAAAGGCAATTTAGGCAGCCTTTTGCTTGGAGTGCTTTTCGCTCTGGCATTTTGCCCTACCAGCGGACTGTTTTACTTCGGGATGCTTATACCGATGTCGGCAGCAGAACCGGGAGGCTACCTCTTGCCTATTGTCTATGCGGTGGCTACCGGTCTGCCCGTTATTCTGGTAGCCTGGATCTTGGCGTATAGCGTTGCTGGGATAGGTAAATTTTATAACCGCATACAGGTACTTCAGAAATGGTTTAACAGAGTGGTAGCTGTTTTGTTTATCGCAGTCGGCATTTATTACGCATATATCAATTACTTATAAATTAAATAAAAACAGAATATGAAAAGAATCGAGATTTTTGATCCGGCGATGTGTTGCCCTACCGGATTGTGTGGCCCGAATATCAATCCTGACCTTATGAGGATTGCAGCCGTACTGGAAACCTCAAAAGACGGGGGATCGTTGTCGAGCGTCATAATTTACGGGACGAGCCGCAGCTTTATGTCAGCAATAAAACGGTTAATGATTATTTGATGAAAGAGGGTGCGGAAGGCTTGCCAATCACCATAGTAGAGGGGGAAATCGTGGTAACAAAAGGTTATCCGACCAATAAGCAGTTGAGCGAGTGGACAGGCATTCAGTTAGACATTATTCCAATTATCAACCAATGAGATTATGAAGAATTTCAATTTATCAGACATACAGTTAACAAAGTATTTGTTTTTTACAGGTAAAGGCGGTGTAGGAAAAACTTCTATCGCTTGCGCTACGGCCGTAGGTCTTGCGGATCTTGGCAAAAAGATATTATTGATAAGTACAGATCCAGCCTCTAATTTGCAAGATGTGTTTGGGCAGGAACTGAACGGGCATGGTACGAATATCTCCGAAGTGCCCGGCCTGACGGTCGTAAATCTTGATCCGGAAAAAGCAGCCGCAGAATACCGGGAAAGCGTAATCTCCCCTTATCGTGGGAAATTGCCGGAAAGTGTGATCCGGAATATGGAAGAACAACTGTCCGGATCTTGCACGGTAGAGATTGCAGCGTTCAATGAGTTTTCGGATTTTATCACCGATAAAACCAAAGAAAAAGAATACGATTATATCATTTTTGATACAGCGCCAACGGGACACACCCTAAGAATGTTACAATTACCATCCGCTTGGAGTACGTTTATCAGTGAAAGTACGCATGGCGCATCCTGCTTAGGCCAGCTGTCGGGACTGGAAGAAAAAAAAGGCATTTATAAACAGGCTGTAAATACCTTGTCCGATGAAAAAGCAACCAGCCTGATACTAGTTGCCCGCCCGGATCTTGCTCCATTAAAGGAGGCTGCACGCTCTTCTCACGAGTTGAATTTGCTTGGCATAAAAAACCAGGTACTTGTCATAAACGGAGTGTTACAACAAGCCGATGATAACGACAAAGTTTCCAAGTTATTAAGCGAAAAACAAACTTCGGCTTTACAGAACATTCCGGAGGAGTTGAAAGATTATCCGGCATATAGCGTTCCGTTACGTTCCTACAATTTATCAACTATAGAAAATATCCGGAAAATGTTATCGAGCGATAACCTTATTCCGGGAGGTGATTACAAGCCTTTGCAGGGTGAAAAGAATCTGGATGATTTGGTAAATGACCTTTTTTCTTCCGGCAAACGGGTTATTTTTACAATGGGAAAAGGGGGCGTAGGAAAAACGACTGTTGCAACCAATATCGCCCTAAAGCTAAAAGAACTT
The DNA here is from genome assembly GCF_003602935.1 of Bacteroides sp. AM54-2NS. Lineage (NCBI taxonomy): Bacteria > Pseudomonadati > Bacteroidota > Bacteroidia > Bacteroidales > Bacteroidaceae > Bacteroides > Bacteroides sp. AM54-2NS. The sequence continues at coordinate 51,528 of NZ_QTMZ01000025.1, read as the reverse complement.
GGCGCAAAAGTGCATTTGACAACAACAGACCCGGCCAATCACTTGAATTATGAACTTGTAATAAAAGCAGGAATCGATGTTAGTAAAATTGACGAAGCGGAGGTTCTGGAGGCTTATAAAAACGAGGTAAGGGCAAAAGCCAGGGAAAACCAAATGACGGCCGAAGATATGGAATATATTGAGGAAGATCTGCGTTCCCCTTGCACACAGGAAATAGCTGTATTCAAGGCATTTGCCGATATAGTGGAAAAGGCTGATACGGAAATTGTAGTAATAGACACAGCACCAACCGGACATACTTTGTTATTGTTGGATGCAACGCAAAGTTATCACAAGGAGGTAGAACGGACGCAGGGAGAAATCAAGGGAGCAGTGGCAAACCTGTTGCCACGTTTGCGCAATCCCAAAGAAACGGAGGTTGTTATCGTAACACTTCCGGAAACAACTCCTGTTTTTGAGGCGGAACGTTTATTACAAGATTTACAACGGGCAGGCATCAAGAACAAATGGTGGGTGATAAACTCCTGTTTATCTCTGGTTGATACCCAAAACCCATTTTTAAAGGCCAAAGCACAAAGTGAGTTGCCATGGATCGACAGAGTAAAGAAATTATCAGACAGTAATACCGCGTTAATCGCATGGAGAGCAAAATAAAAAGAGAGTGATTATGAAACAACTTGCTTTTTTAGACCGTTATTTGACGGTATGGATTTTCTTAGCAATGTTTATCGGTGTAGGATTGGGTTACCTATATCCCGGCATCGTAGACTTTTGGAGTCATTTTGAAGTCGGAACGACGAATATACCCTTGGCAATAGGGCTTATCCTGATGATGTATCCACCTTTGACAAAGGTGAAATATGAAGAATTAGGCAACGTATTCAAAGATAAGAAAATCCTGACTGTATCACTTCTGTTGAATTGGTTGGTAGGGCCGATACTGATGTTCGTTCTCTCAATCATCTCCTGCATAATTACCCCGAATATATGTACGGATTGATTATGATAGGTCTTGCACGATGTATCGCCATGGTACTGGTTTGGAGCGAACTCGCAGGAGGAAGCAACGAATATACGGCCGGACTGGTCGCTTTTAACAGCATCTTTCAGGTCCTTTTCTTTTCTGTATATGCTTATTTCTTCTTATCTGTGTTCCCTGAATGGGTGGGAATGGAAACAACCGACGCCGTTCAACAAATCACGATGTCCGAGATTGCGAAAAGTGTAGGCATTTATTTAGGAATACCGTTTGTTCTTGGATTTCTGACACGTTTAGTCTTGGTTAAGAATAAAGGCATGGATTGGTATTACCAGAAATTTATCCCTAAAATCAGCCCGGTTACATTGTTGGCCTTGCTGTTTACAATCGTGATAATGTTCTCATACAAGGGAGAATATATCATAAAATTGCCGTATGATGTGATGATAATAGCAGTCCCGTTGGTGTTGTACTTTGGAATCATGTTTTTTGTTTCCTTTTTTATTACCCGGAAAATGGGAACGGATTACCCAAAAGCCGCTTCCGTATCATTTACGGCTACCGGAAATAATTTTGAATTGGCTATTGCTGTGGCTATTGCCGTTTTCGGTATCAGTTCGGGAGAGGCTTTCGCCGCGGTAATCGGGCCACTGGTAGAAGTACCCGTATTGATACTATTAGTAAGATATGCGTTAAAGATGCGCCGCAAATTTAAAGCAAAGAACTAGAAACTACAGTTCCGAGGCGGGAAACTACAGTTTCCAAGGCAAGAAACGCCAGTTCCCAAGGCGGGAAACGAGAGTATCTAAGGCAGGAAACTGAAGTTTCCATATAGAGTTATTATAACTCTCCCGTAAGGATAACTAGAACTTCCCATAGCTTTGCATAAAGAAATCAAGGACTTTTCTGTAAGCACTCATTGTATGGCTCTTGTTTATCCTATCAGTCAGTTTTACCTTTGCACAGAACTTAAAATTTTATTCTTATGGACTCTACTGATTGTTTTTTAGAGATTCTTTCTGCTTATCAGTCATCCGACAGTGGTTGCCAAGTCTCTCTTTTGGAGTATTGCCATCGTTTTGGCGTTGATTATTATAAATTCCTTGGCTGGTATCGTCATTACAAGTGTCAATTAACTAACCCCACTTCCCCTTCCGGTATGCAGCTGACTCCTATTCATGTGAACGGTTCCCCCTCCGGTCATTCACGTTGTACATTATCTCCCAAATCTGTCAAATCGGACAACTTTGAGATTGTTTCGTTTCGTCTAAAACTGGGCAACGGAGTTGAGATCCGAAAATGTAACACTAATCTTGAGAGCATAACAGCTCTGCTTCAAAACCTGGGAACATTATGTTAGGGCTGAATCCCAGCATGCGCTTCTACCTGTGCGAAGGTCCGGTAGATATGCGAAAAGGTATTTTCACCCTTGCCGAACTGGTACGCAAGATTATGGGCAAAGAGCCCTCCACAGGGGACATTTTCATCTTTTTGAGTAAGGACCGGCGGAACATCAAAATCCTTCATCATGATACAGGGGGATACGTGCTTTATTGGAAGAAGCTGGACAAAGACCGTTTCCTCCTGCCTGTTTTCTGCAAGGCCAGTCATCGTTATGAAATCGGTTGGGAGAAACTCGTGGTTCTGCTCCAGGGTACTGTCCGCAAAGAATTACTCGTAGGGTAGTACGAGGTTACAGAAGAATCGATTGTATGCGGTTATATATCTGACTATCAATATATTAATATATTAAAAGTCTTGCATAAGTCAGTTCTTTTTTGTATATTTGCGACATGGAAGACAAGGAAACGATCAACATATTAATCGCCCAGCTACTGTCAAAGGATGATGAGATCCTGCGGCTTCGAAACCTGCTTGACGACTTGCAGCGTGAACAGCAGTCGGGTAATATGCAGATCCTGTCTAAACTTGACAGGGCACTTGAGGAACTGAAAAGCATGAGACATGACAACAAGGCGCTTTCCAACCGTCTTTCTCGGACCCTTGAGGCCAAGTCAGCCGCAGAAGAGAAAATACAGGAGCTTTCCAGTGCCCTTGAAGCGCTCGAGAATACCCGTGCTGATGAGCTTTATGAGATTGCCAGACAGAAACGGCAGTTATACGGGCGTAAATCCGAGAAGAAATCTTCCTTGTCCGCAACGAAGCAAAAAGACCTCAAAGAGGATAAGGATGATTTTGACGGCTCCGCTCCTTCGGCTCCGGTTGAAGACTTGGAGCAGAAAGCTGCGGAATCAGCCTCTTCTGAGGCCGCTCCCCGGCCTGAATCCCCTTCCTGCCGTAAGGATTATGGCAAGCAGTCCACCGGTGCGGAGAATGTGGTGGTACATTACTGTGATGAATCGGATATCCCTTCGGGTGCACGCAAGATAGGCATACGTGAATGGATTCAATACTCGATTCAACATCAAGTGGTCAAACATGTATTCAAACTTGTACGGCTGGTGGATACACAGGGAAACATCTCAAACTATTATCAGCCTACAGACAAAAATGATACCCGCAGACCGTTTGAGAACGTCCTTGAAGGATATCCTGTGGATTTTGAACTGATGGCCCGCATTTTGGTTGACAAATACCAGTACGGTTTGTCTCTTGAACGGGTCGTAGACCGTCTCAAGGATGCCGGTGCACGTTTCAACACCTCTACCGTTTTGGCCTGGATAAAGAGGCACATGAAGGAGTTGTGCAAGCTTGAGGAACCTTTCCGGCAGTTGCTTCTCACACCCGGAAGCATGCTGTTCAGTGATGAGACTACCGAACAAGTCAGAGTGTACAATCAGCAGAAGGGTAAGTATGAATACCGTAAACAATACATTTGGGGAATAAAGAATCCCGACCGGAAAATAGCTTATTATCTGTATGACAACGGCAGCCGTAGCATGAAGGTCGCCCAAAAGTTCTTCGCAGGCTTCCGGGGAAGTGTCACCACCGACGGCTACAATGTCTATAAAATGTTTGAACGGGAAGATTCCTCAATAACACGGTACGGATGTATGGCACACGTCAGGCGAAAGTTTGTCGATGCATTACAGACCGACCATCGGTCTGCAGATATATCAACCTGATATCAAACCTATACTGGGTGGAGGCGGATTGCAGAATTAATCTTCTCTCCGAAGATGAACGCAGGATGGAACGTCAGAAGAGGGCAATTCCTATATTGGCAGAAATATGGCAGATGATAAAACCCGTTTTTGATCAAACACGCGGGGATACAGCCAACCTTTTTCTAAAAGCGGTCAGATATGCTGTCAATGAATGGGAAGCAGTATCACACTATGTGCAAAATGGAAAGGCGGAAATTGATAATAATACGGCCGAGAGGATGATGAAGCCCATTTGTATGGGAAGAAAGAATTATCTGTTTTGCGGATCGGAACTAGGGGCAAAGAATGCTTCTATGTTATACTCAATTATTGAAACATGTAAGATGAATGGATTAAGGCCGGTGAAATATATAGCGGAAATTTTAACTAAATTAACGGCAGGAGAAACAAATTACATGTCACTATTACCTATCAACAATAATAAAGAATACTAATTATTGGATAAAGAGATGCTATATACTCCACTACAGAGTATAGAAAAAGGGACAGCCATACAATGAGTGCTTACGACTTTTCTTTAGTTATATTATACGTTGCAGATACTTTATCTGCAACGTATCTGCAACAGGTATCTGCAACGCTCCAACTGCCTATTTACTAATACATTACAAGCGTTTTGTTGCAGGTGGCAGATACTTTGATGTTTTTTAAACTTTATGGGAGAAGATTATACTCATTCTTACTACTATGAAAACAAATCATTTAACGCCTCGCTCATACTAGGATGAGTAAAAATGAAGTCACGCAGGAAAGTATAATCCTGACCTGTCTTCATTGCAACAGCAACTATATTGATTACTTCGCTGGAATCAGGCGCAAACAGCATACAGCCCAATATTTTTCCCGTATTCTTATCAATGACAGCTTTCAACAGGCCGTCCGTTTCTCCCAATGTTTTCGCTCTTGGTATCGCCATAACGGGCAATTTCTTGATAATAATATCCAAATTCTGCTTACGAGCCTCTTCTTCATTCAATCCGATACGTGCTAATGGAGGATCAATAAAAACAGAGTAGCTAACCGGATTGCGACCATTCGTTGTCCGTTCTTTATCGCCAAACAGATCCTCCCGGATAATCCGGTAATCATCCAATGAAATATAAGTGAACTGCAAACCACCTTTCACATCACCAACGGCACGTATATTCGGTTGGGTTGTTTTCAGGTATTCATCCACAATGATAGCTCCGCGTGCATCCGTCTCCACTCCGGCAACTTCCAAATTCAGATCTTTCGTGTTCGGCCGGCGTCCTGTAGCCAGCAATACAGCATCAGCTTCAAGTTCCACCACCTCGCCAGTTTGTGAATCAGAAAAAACAACAAGTGCTCCATCTTCGATATGTTTCACAGATTGAACCTTTGCATTCATTCGAAAAACAATGCCTTTTTTCTCTAATGTTTCTTTTACACTTGCAGCAATATCCCGGTCTTCACGCACAATCAGTTCAGGATAACTCTCGAGTACGGTCACCTGTGAACCAAACGAAGCATACATAGACGCAAACTCCAAACCGATGTAACCGCCACCGACAATAACCAGTTGGCGGGGAAGCTCTGTCAATTCCATGATTGAGGTACTTGTATAAACCAACGGATTACCCGCAACTCCATCAATGGGAGGAATAACTGTTTCTGCTCCCGTATTGATAATAATTTGCTTCGATGTCAGCATTATTTCTTCAGTAGATGTACGGACAGAAACCACATCGGAAGAGACAAAAGAGCCCACACCTGTATAGACTGTCACATTGGGATTATCTGCCAGATTATGGTAATTCTTATTTCTCAATGCACTTGTCACAGCTTCTTTCACAGAAATGGCATTGCGATAGAACTCACTCCTTTCTTCAAATGTAGCGTCTTTCATACCGGAAGCAATTTTAGCCTGATGAACCAATGTCTTGGTCGGAATACAGCCAATATTAATACACGTTCCTCCATACATTTTATCCGAACGTTCAACAATGGCAACTTTTCGCCCACGCTTTGCAAACTCTGCCGCAAGAGTCTTCCCTCCCTTGCCAAAACCGATAATAATAACGTCAAATGCATTCATATCCATATAGTTTTAATTGGTTCAAAATTTACTTGTTAAGTTCATAACTAATGATGTTGCAAAGTTCACTGTTTTTAAAGTAATGAACAATAACTATTTTACCGGATAAGTTAGCAATTATTCCCATATAGAATAAAAGTAACAAATAATCAAAATCGCCGGAGCAGATCAGTGACCTGCCCGGCGATTTCCCTATTGAATCGATTCCCACTTACTATCTATCAACGGTTGGGATGAATATCCAGTTTGACTGGTTTTATCATATTTTCAGGTTCCAGAATGGTATCCAAATCTTTCTTGGAAAGGATATTATGTTCCAAAACAAGTTCATACACTCCCTTTCCTGTTTCCAATGCTTCTTTAGCTATCTTGGTAGAATTTTTATAACCAATCACCGGATTCAGGGCTGTCACTACGCCAATGCTGTTGTGCACATCTCTCCGGCATTTTTCTTCATTGGCTGTTATGCCATCAATGCATAACGTACGCAAGGTATCAAAGCCATTCATCAACAAGTCGGCAGACTCGAAACAGCATTGCGCCATCACCGGTTCCATTGCATTCAGCTCCATTTGAGCGGCTTCGCCACTCATAGCCACACAAAGATCATTTCCTATCACCTTATAAGCCACCTGATTCATCACTTCAGGAATCACCGGGTTCACTTTTCCCGGCATGATGGATGAGCCCGGTTGCATAGCCGGCAGATTAATTTCGCCCAATCCGCAACGCGGACCGGAAGCCAGCAACCGCAAGTCATTGCATATCTTATTCATTTTGACAGCTATACGCCTCATCGCTCCCGAATAACCTACCATGCAGGAAGTGTCCGAAGTGGCCCCCACCAAATCATCGGCTAGTTTTATATCCAGTCCCGTAATCTTGCGCAAAGCGGCAATACACTTCTCCGCATATTCCGGTTCGGCGGTGATTCCGGTTCCGATGGCTGTGGCTCCCATGTTGACTGTCAGAAAGTCCTGCGCGGCAAAATCAAGATTCTTCACTTCATGTTCAAGAATACTCGCAAACCCGTTGAAGGTCTGTCCGAGAGTCATTGGTACGGCATCTTCCAGTTGGGTACGTCCCATTTTGATGATATGCGCAAACTCATTTCCTTTCTTCCGGAAAGCCTCTATCAACACCTCGAAATGCTTAACTAATTTCAAATGAGTGTAATAGAGTCCAATGTGGATGGCGGTGGGATAAGCATCGTTGGTAGATTGCGAGCGGTTGACATGATCGTTAGGCGAACAGTATTGATACTCTCCGCGCTGATGCCCCATCAATTCCAATGCCCGGTTGGCAACCACTTCATTGATATTCATGTTCGTGGTAGTACCCGCTCCTCCCTGAATCATATCTACGGGGAACTGTTCGTGATGCTTTCCTTCAAGTATTTCTTTACAAGCTCTCAAGATAGCATCCGTTTGTTCTTCGGTTAATAAGTCCAGTTCGCGGTTGGCAACGGCGGCTCCCATCTTTGTGATAGCCAATGCCTGGATAAACAATGGGTACTCATTTAAATGAAACTTACTGATGCGAAAGTTTTCGATACCGCGGAGCGTCTGTACTCCGTACAGTGCACTTTCCGGCACTTCACGACTACCTATCAGGTCACTCTCCGTACGAGTTTTTTTTGATAAATTCTGTTCCATATCGGTTGTTTTATAATAATAACTGTTTCGTTAGTTCTTATAATAACCAATGAGTTTAGTTATTGTTTTAATAAATATGCAAAAACTATTCAAAGACTTTTTTGTTGTTAATACAAGAAAAAGAAAATACAAAGAGAGAAATCACGTATCTTTGTTGGGAACTTAAAACAGCATTCTATGATATTACAATTAGCATTTGTTCTGACAGCTATTATTATTGGCGCACGCTTGGGAGGTATCGGCCTCGGCGTGATGGGAGGAGTTGGGTTGGCTATACTTACGTTCGTTTTTGGTTTACAACCCACCGCGCCTCCTATCGACGTAATGTTAATGATTGCCGCAGTGATTTCGGCTGCTTCCTGTATGCAAGCGGCCGGCGGACTGGACTATATGGTGAAACTGGCAGAACATTTGCTTCGTAAGAATCCTTCACACGTCACCTTGCTTAGTCCGCTGGTGACTTACCTGTTTACTTTTGTAGCCGGAACGGGACACGTCGCCTATTCTGTGTTGCCGGTCATCGCGGAGGTTGCCACCGAAACAAAAATCCGTCCGGAACGTCCGCTAGGTATTGCTGTCATTGCTTCCCAACAGGCCATTACAGCCAGTCCGATTTCCGCGGCTACCGTAGCACTTCTCGGACTCTTAGCCGGATTCGATATTACCCTGTTCGACATTCTCAAAATTACGATTCCCGCTACCATTGTCGGCGTGTTGGTCGGTGCTTTATTCTCTATGAAAGTCGGTAAAGAGCTGGTGGAAGACCCCGAATATCAGAAACGTCTGAAAGAAGGATTATTCAACAATAAAAAGATAGAGATTAAAGATGTGAAGAACAAACGTTCCGCTATGATTTCCGTCCTTATCTTTATATTGGCAACTGCATTTATCGTACTCTTCGGTTCTTTTGAAGGAATGCGCCCCAGTTTCCTGATCGACGGGGAAATAGTTACATTGGGAATGTCTTCCATCATCGAAATCGTGATGTTATCGGCTGCCGCCATCATCCTGTTAGTAACCAAGACTGACGGAATCAAAGCAACGCAAGGTTCCGTATTTCCGGCAGGTATGCAGGCAGTGATTGCCATCTTCGGTATTGCCTGGATGGGAGATACCTTCCTTCAGGGAAATATGGGACAGCTGACTCTTTCTATTGAAGGAATCGTGCAACAAATGCCGTGGCTGTTTGGTGTCGCACTGTTTGTGATGTCTATTCTATTATACAGCCAGGCTGCCACAGTTCGGGCACTCGTGCCTCTGGGCATTGCGTTGGGGATTTCGCCTTATATGCTGATCGCCCTATTCCCGGCAGTAAACGGATATTTCTTTATTCCGAATTACCCCACCGTAGTGGCCGCTATTAATTTCGACCGTACCGGGACAACAAAAATCGGCAAATATGTGTTGAATCATTCGTTTATGATGCCCGGCTTGGTATCGACGATTGTTGCCATTGCCCTAGGACTGCTCTTTATACAAATATTTTAATATACATATATTATTAACCTAAACATCATTCAGTTATGAAACAATTCAAAAGCTTTGGACTGGTAGTAGTCACACTACTATTTTCTGTAACAATGGCATTTGCCGCAAAACCGAACATTCATATCCTTGCCACCGGAGGAACGATTGCAGGCACAGGAAGTTCAGCTACCGGAACCAGCTACACAGCAGGACAAGTTGCCATCGGCGCACTACTCGATGCCGTGCCCGAAATTAAGGACATCGCCAACGTGACCGGAGAACAGATTGTCAAAATCGGTTCGCAGGACATGAACGACCAAGTTTGGCTGACGCTTGCCAAGAAAATAAACGAACTATTGAAACGCCCGGACATCGACGGCATCGTGATTACTCACGGAACCGATACGATGGAAGAAACTGCCTACTTCTTGAACCTGACCGTTAAAAGTGACAAACCGGTGGTACTGGTAGGTGCCATGCGTCCGTCTACTGCTCTAAGTGCCGACGGCCCGTTGAATCTTTATAACGCCGTAGTTACCGCCGCCGCAAAAGAATCCAAAGACAAAGGAGTACTGGTTGCCATGAACGGACTGATCCTTGGAGCACAGAGTACGGTTAAAATGAACACGGTCGACGTGCAAACTTTCCAAGCTCCCAACTCCGGCGCGCTAGGGTATGTGTTGAACGGAAAAGTATTCTATAATCAAGTGACGCTAAAAAAACATACCACCCAATCCGTTTTCGATGTTACTCATCTCAACGCACTTCCTAAAGTAGGTATCGTATACAGCTATTCGAACATTGAAGCAGATATGGTCACTCCGATGCTCAACAACGGCTACAAAGGCATTATCCATGCAGGAGTAGGAAATGGAAATATCCATCAGAATATCTTCCCGGTACTGACAGACGCCCGTCAGAAAGGAATCCTTGTGGTTCGTTCTTCCCGTGTCCCGACAGGTCCTACCACGTTGGATGCAGAAGTAGACGACGCCAAATATCAGTTTGTGGCTTCACAAGAACTGAATCCGCAGAAATCACGCGTTTTGTTAATGCTTGCACTAACCAAAACAACTGACTGGAAACAAATTCAGCAATATTTTAACGAATACTAAAAGCCTGACCTACTTATGAAAAAATGGATATTTATGTTGCTCCTCGCGGGCAGCATACAGGGAGTATATGCTCAAAAAACGGAGAAGAAGGATAAATTCAACCCGAACACTCCCCTGTTTGAAGAACTGACAGACGTGAAAAAGAAGACAGATAAGTTCAATCTTTATCTGAATATGCAAGGAAGCTTTGACGCTCATTTCCAAAATGGTTTTCAGGAAGGTGACTTCAATATGCACCAGCTCCGTATCGAAGCCAAAGGAAATATCAACAACTGGCTTTCTTACCGCTATCGCCAGCGCCTCAACCGCTCGAACGATGCAAACGGCATGATTGACAATCTGCTACTTCCATCGACTATGCCGGAATTGGTATCAAACTGAATGACCAGTTCAGCCTCTTCGCAGGAAAGCAATGTGCCGCATACGGTGGTATCGAGTTCGACCTCAACCCGATCGACATCTATCAGTACAGCGATATGATCGACTATATGAGTAACTTTATGACCGGACTGAATGTAGGTTATAACATTACTCCCGAACAGCAACTTAACCTGCAAATACTGAACAGCCGCAACAGTTCGTTCGACAGCACTTACGGAATCACGGAAGATGCCGAAGGAAATCTTCCCGATCTGAAATCCGGCAAAATGCCACTGGTTTATACTTTGAACTGGAATGGTAATTTCAATAACGTATTCAAGACCCGTTGGTCGGCTTCTGTCATGAACGAGGCCAAAAGTCACAATATGTATTATTATGCTTTAGGTAACGAATTGAATCTCGGCAAATGGAATGCTTTTGTCGATTTCATGTATTCAAAAGAGGACATTGACCGCAAAGGTATTATTACCAGTATCGTAGGCCGTCCGGGCGGGCATAACGCTTTTGATGCTAACTATCTTTCGGTTGTTGCCAAATGTAATTACCGCTTTCTTCCGAAATGGAATGTTTTTGTGAAGGGTATGTACGAGACGGCTTCCGTAGGCAAGGCGTCCGAGGGAATAGAGAAGGGAAATTACCGTACTTCCTGGGGATATCTGGGCGGTATCGAATATTACCCGATGGAAACCAATCTGCACTTCTTTGTTACCTACGTGGGACGTTCGTATGATTTCACTTCCCGCGCCAAGGTGCTGGGACAGGAGAATTATAGTACTAACCGTATTTCTGTAGGATTTATCTGGCAGATGCCTGTATTCTAATTCTAAAGCAAGAAACCGGGCTGACAATAAAAAAATACCCGATAGCTTCTTACAACAGTTATCGGGTATTCTTATATGTTCGGTCTTTTTAAATCAGAACCCAGGTATCTGCTCCGGCCCATTCAGGCATATGCACAGCATCCCCACTGGGGAAAGACAGTCTATTCAACTGCTTCACGGAAGCACAGATAAGCCGTCTCATCAATTCTGGCAAGAGAGACTGACATTCTTTTGTGTCAGCCCATTGCTTCAAATGTGTTGATGTGATGAATTCCATAGATTACCTATATTGAGACTAGATATTGATGAACAAATATACAACTTCTTTTTGACCCAATACACAAAACATTGAAAAGATGTCGCAAATTTTTCTCAACATACTCGACAAAAGAGATTGGAACAACAGCGTTGACCAAATTCAAAAACTCACCGAAAGCCCCATAAAATCAACTAGGGAATATCCGTTTACGCTTTCATGGTCTCACTATTTGATATTAATGCGCATTGAATCTGATGAAGAACGCAGATTTTACGAAATTGAGTCTCAGAAACAAAATTGGAGTGTACGTCAATTGCAGCGGCAATATAATTCAAGCCTGTATGAGCGTTTGGCTCTCAGCAAAGACAAAGATTCAGTCTTGCGTTTAGCACAAGAGGGGCAAACGATCAATAAACCAGATGACATCATAAAGAATCCTTTAACGCTTTTTAGTAATCATTGTTCTATAATATATACAAAGAACTATGGACAATTTGTAATGTTCTAAATTATATCGAACTCACGTTAGTTTAGATGCGGGAGATTCAAAAACGCTGCAAATTCGAGGGGCGAAAGTGACTGGTTTATGTGCAATTACGATTTTCCCGGAGTCAAGAATATAAAACGAATGGATAAAAAATATTACTACGGTATACTTCTTGCATTTTTAAACTTCATCTACCCTCCCATCATTTTTCCCATCATGAAAAGACTTGTTATTTATAATCTTTTGGCAACATTCCGAACTTCTCTTTAAAACATTTTGCAAAATGGGAAGAAGAAGCAAAGCCTAACCGTTCTGCTGCCTCAGCTATGCGAACACCATTTGCAATTAATTCAGCTGCTTTGTTTAAGCGGAAGTTCTTCACATAGTTATTAGGAGGCATACCAAACAAACCTTTCATCTTCCGGTAAAGATTAGAATGACTCATATTCATTTGATCTGCCAATATATCAATTGAATAATTTTCATTAATAACCTGCTCCGATAAAATTGCATTGATCTTGTCTATAAATTCTACATCTTTTTGAGAAATAGCAAAATCCGAAAGTGAAGAAGATGAACCAATTGTGATGTCCGTCATCTGTTTATGAAACGCCAATCGCAGTTTTAATAAATTCTCGATCTGTTTATAGAGCTGCTTAACAGAAAACGGTTTCTCAAGATATACATCAGCACCACTTTCAAGTCCTTCCACTTTAGATTCCAATGTCGTTTTTGCAGTCAGCAAAATAACAGGAATATGAGAATAAGCCATATCGGATTTTACATGATTACAAAGTTCAAGTCCATCCATTTCAGGCATCATAACATCACTGACAATAACATCCACACTCTGGCGTGTGAGTATTTCCAATGCTTCTTTTCCATTACCGGCACGTATCACCCTAAACCAAGTACTTAAAGCTTCCCGAGTTAGATTTAACAATTCAAGATTATCCTCCACCAATAAAACAGTGAATCTCCTATTAGCAAATTCAGAAACAGAAGTCACCTCTTCTCCAACATCTACAGCATCCGTTTCAGTCAATTCATCAGATACATCTTCTGTTTCTACAGTTCCCAATGGTAAAGATAATACAAATGAAGCACCGCCCTCGGAACTATTTTCCAGAAACAAACTTCCATGATGGGCTTCTGCCAAAGACCTTGCAAATGCCAAACCAATCCCAGTACCCTTAGATGATGCCACAGGATCATCAGGCAATTGATAAAAAGCTTGAAATATTTTATCGCGTTGGTCCTCCGGAATACCGGGACCATCATCAGTGACCTCTATCCTCACCTCGTCATCTACTGATAATACCTTCAATTCAATTCTGGATTTCGCATATTTCATCGCATTCCCTATCAAATTTACCAGAATCTTACTCATCTTTTCCGAATCAATCATCATGTTAATCTCTTCATGAGGCAAACAAAGATGTAATGTCAGTCCTCTCAACTCCGCAGAACCGCAGAATTGATTAAAAATATCACTGACCAATGCATTAACATTGCATTTCTTCAAATTCAACTGCAAAGCACTACTTTCCAACTTCTGAAAATCAAGTAACTGATTGATGATTCCCAATAGATAATCTACATTCTTTTCTATTACAGAAATATACTTATTCTCTTTCCCTTTGATTTCCTCTTCTCTCAATTTCTCCAACGGCAAACGAATCAAACTTAGCGGAGTTCGTATTTCATGTACCAAATTAATAAAGAAATTGATTTTCGATTTATACATTTCTTTTTCTTTGGTAGTCTGATACTCCTCCATCCGACGTTTATACTTACGCCTGACATACAAATTCCAACGCCAACCAAGAAATACGATAGCAGCAAGTAACAACAATGCATATACCACATAAGCAATAGTAGTCCGCCACCAGGGAGGAGTAACCACAATCCATAAAGAAATTGCCTTTTCAGTCCAATAATGGTCATTATTTGAACCACGAACCAAAAACTCATATTCTCCCGGAGGAAGGTTGGTATAGGAAGCTGTATTATTAGAAGAGTTGTTAATCCATTCCTTATCTACTCCGTTCAAGATATACGCATAACGATTTCTAAGAGGATCTTCATAGCTAAGTATCGCAAAACGAATTGTAAAACTGTTATTCTCATAAGGTAATTTTATTTTATCAACAGTATAAAAAGGCTTATCCAACCGGAGCAACCGCCTCACTTCCCGCTCATTATTCAAATTAGGGAAACTGATATTTATAACATAAACAGGAGGAAGATAGGTGTTATCTGTAAATTCTTTCGGTTCAAAAACATTAAATCCGTTCACTCCTCCAAAATACATCTTTCCAGTCGATGAAGCTAATGAAGATTGCGCTGTGAACTGATTCCCCTGCAAACCGTCATTTATAGTAAAAAGACAGTTCTTATTCTTATCTGCAGGATTAAACTGATATAACCCGGAATTACAGGAAATCCAAAAGTTGCCGGCCAGATCCTGCTCTATCGAATAAATAACCTTATCCGGTAACCATATATTTTCCGGATCAAAATCAACAAAAGTTTCTGTTTCTTTGGAAAAAGAGCATAATCCTCCACCATTGGTCCCAAACCACATCGTACCTTTCCTATCTTCAAATAATGTTATCACGGAGTTACTCGTAATAGTAGTCAGGTCCTCCCGGATATGTTCAAAATGTTTCCACTCTTCACCAACTGTATTATAACAGAAAACGCCGCGATTTGAAGTCGCAATCCAAAGATTATTGTACATATCCTCATAGATGTCAGTTACAGAAGCCATAGCACCGACATTTATCACAGTTATAAAATTATCCGATTGTGGATTATAACGACATAATCCCCAGCTTGTTCCGACAAAGATTTCTCCTTTACGATCTTTAAAAAGGCTTAATACATCATTACTGCAAAGTGTATTCGGAATATCACGGGAATAAGTATAACTTTTAATATTCCCTGTCTTCAGATTTAACACATGCAATCCTTCAGCATAAGTTCCTACCCAAAGATTATCGCCCTCCAACAACAAACTACGTATATCGTATTTTATATTTGATTTCTTCAAAAAATACTCATGAAAAGAATGAGTTTGTGAATTGAAAAACCACAATCCATTCCGGGTTCCCACCCAAACATTCTTCTCCCGATCTTCACAGAAAGGTCCTATCTCCTTATCTGCTTTTTCCATCCCCGTCAAAGACAGAGAATAAGTAGAAAAACGCTTCGACTGTTTAGACATGTAATTTATTCCACCGGAATTAGTCATTACCCAAAGTGTACCTTCATTATCCCGCATCATCGCGTGTACAGTCGGATCGCTCAAAGCCCATAAACCAAACGGAGAGTCTCCCCTACGAAATGTCTTACGCTCACGGTCAAATAAATAAATGCCATTGTCTGTACCAACCAGCATTTCTTTCCCGTTATAGTCCATCAGACAAAGAATAGAACTGAAACTCTCTGCAGACGTATTATATATTTTTAATTCCTGACTTCCTTCCTGATAGCACCCTAACGAATTCGTCCCCACACCGCACCAAATTTCATGATCAATACTATGGAGACAGTTAATCCTCTGATTGCCAATATTCAATTCGAATGAAACCGGATAACTTTGCAGAAAAGTTCCTTGTTCATCAAAGCACAATAATCCCTCCTGCATAGAAGAGACATAGACAAGAGAATCCGTACCTTGGCAAATATCCCAGGCAAAAAAAGTCCGGATACTATTTTGAGTCAGAACGTCTTTTACCGGATCATAAATAAAGATGCCTTGTCCCAAAGTAGCTATCCAAATCAAACCATTTTTAGTTTTTACGATTTTCTTGACTTCGCAACTAATGAATACTCCATATTTAGTTGTCTTATCAAAATACAAGAAATGATCGTCAGAGCGATCATAAATGTATAGCCCGGAACTTGTTCCTATCCAAAGGTCTTCACCCTCTTCCATCAAAGAACCGACAAAGTTGTTCCCTAAAGAATATTTGTCATTTAGAACATTCCGATAAATTTTATTTCCGCTACCATAATAGCAGTTCAACCCATTACTCGTACCTATCCATAAAAAGCCATAACTATCTTGAATTGCACACCAAGTTGTGTTATGAGACAATCCGTTTTCTACTTGATATTTCTTAAAAGAAAACTCTGCAGATGCCATTAATGGCTCAATACAAAAAATAATAAGACTGATAAATGCTATTATTGCTTTTTTCATATTATATACCCATGTCGATTCAGCGAGTCAAATATAGCTATTTTAGTAACCCAAGCCAAATCTCAAAATTATTTTCACTTGGAGAATAGATAAAAACAACACAGATAACGTCTATTGATCTCATCGACGTTATCTGTGTGCCAAACAATACATTTACCTCATTGTCTTCAGACGATTAATCATGCAATCCCTTTTTTCTCAAATAATCCAGCATGAATCCCGGACGATCAGTCTGGAGAATCCGTGCCCCTAGCTCTTCAATCAGATATCCATAGTTTCCATCCGGATCTTTTAAAGCCTGATCGTCTTCATGTCCTCCCGCAAGAGAAGCCCACAACGTATTGTACCAAATCCGACTCTTTCCCAGAATAATCGATTTCACTTTTCGAGGCAAAGGACTGGAAGAATCCGAATAAACCAATTCGAAGGCAGCAGGATGCAGCTGTGTCATATAGTCCCTGACCTTCTTTTCGCCATCCTTTCCGTCAAGTCCTATCACCGGTATGTAAATCACTTTATCCAGATAATCTCCAAACTCACTTTTGACAGTTTCCACCGGCTGGCCTCCTTTCATTATCACCAAACTGGCAGTTCCGGTTTTCTCGAGCACAGCGTATACCTCGTCAAACACAGAATACGCCTTATCCAAGTTAAACATAATCTGACCTTTGCCTGCCAACAATGCCTCTTCCAATGTTGGAACAATATGTTCTGTCAGATTTCCATCCTTATCTTTCAGTTTCAACTTCTTGATTTCTGCCAATGTATAATCCTTAATCAATCCTTTACCATTGGTTGTCCGGTCTACACGGTCATCGTGCATCAATATTAATTGTCCGTCTTTAGTCTTGTGAATATCAATCTCCACAATATCCACTCCCATTTGTATGGCACTATCAATTGCCGCTACGGAATTTTCCGGTGCACTCCGCCAGTTCCCCCGATGTGCCACGACTAACACCTGATCGGACTTCGGATCTAAAAATGCCTTACGGATCGTTTCTCCCCGTTGTGCAAACAATATAAGAGGTTGCAAACAGCAAAATATCCCGAACCATATCAGTTTATAGTTTTTCATTGTCATCCGTTTAAATAAATTATATCATTATTTCTGATAAGCTCCCGGCCACATCGCATTTTTATCACGCGGATTACCCAATTGGTCAGTGGAAAATGCATCCACCTCTTCCAACCATTTTCCAAACTCCTCACCTAAATTCTGGAAAGGACAACTATCCGGTTTAAAGCCAGTTGTGATCGCATTCTTAACAGCATCAGCAGTAGTCCGAGTGAACTCATTCACATTTCCGTCCCAAGTATAGACAGAACGATTAGCATCCCATACGACATTTAAAGAGCTAATCATACTATTGTACTTATCAAACTCTGACGTTGTAAACTTGTTGGTTGATACTGGTATGATCGTACCTCCCACCAGATTATACCCTTTGGATGTCAAATGACGCTCATCGCTACCGGACATTTCAATAACCGGCTTGTCTGCATTTTTATTCAGGATAATATTATTCATCAAGAATGATTGCCGGGCCGGCCAAGATTCACAACGGATAACAGCTCCACTATTTTGAGCACCATCCTCGATTATGGTAGAGTTTACAATCAGCATACTTCCCGCACCATTGATAGTCCCATCTCTACCACTATTATTGGTAACAGTTGTATTATTCATACATAAATGACCGTTTGACATTTGAATAGCATAACCGAACTGTCCGCCTTCATTGCCTGTAATGGAGCAATTATTCATAAAAAGAATACTCCCACTGTCATTGACGCGAATTGCGCCTCCACGCGAAGATGCCTTGTTGTTTCTCAACTGCACATGATTTAGTTTGGCTGTCCCCTTATACATGAATATACCGGAACCACCAGCCTCACCTGAACCATTTACTCCCGCATTATAGCACTTTTCAATGATACAATGATTCAACTGTAATGTTGCATTGCCACTGCTACCATTCGCAATCAGGAATCCACCACTATAGCCATTTATTTTCTCATTGGGATGATAACCGCAAGAGAACGTACAACCTTCAAATGTAATATCTATCTGGTTTCCTAATGTAAACAAGGAATAATCACCCGCATCCGCAATGCCGTTATTATTTGCATCTCCTGTGAAAGTAGTCAGATACCGGACAGGATCACGCTTGCTTAAATCCTTCCGGGTACTTTGAGGATCATATCCACCCACAACCTTTATTTCGACTTGTTTGCTATATCCGCTATACTCTATTTTCAGACCGGCTTCCTGATCTGCTATCAAATAGGTACCGCCTGCCACATAGATATTCTTACCATCCAATTTCTTAGCATTCGCAGTCGTGATCGCACTGTTAGTGTTAGTTCTCAATAGATTGCGTAACCCGTCTACTCCCATTGCATTATCCCAATCCATACCGGTAGCATTCCCTGTAGCATGCTCTTTCACATAATAAGCGTCCAATTGCAATTCCGTTGCATCTCCCCCATTGATTGTACCAGTCTCCCATGGAGTGACAATCGGTTCACTCAATCTAATGACCGAACCTTCTACTTTCAAAGTAAATTCATAACAAAATCCGGCCTTTATTGCAGGAATGCCCGGCAATACCAGATCTTCCCCCTTGTAATTTAAAGAAACGAAAGTACTATTAGGATTTGCAGTTCCCGGAGCTACGATCGCCGTATATTTACATCCGCTTTGTCCGGCTTTCCCTCCTTCAGGAATGGTAACATACGGTGAAACAAGTGCAGTTCCCGATGAAACATTTCCGTCCGTATATCCCTGATAGGAACCGATTTTAACTCCTAGAGCTTTACTTTGTGAGTCTATATCGTCCAATGTCATGATAACTTTCGCCATTCTCCGGTTCATATTCAGATGAAGGACACCTGATCCCTCATTTATAGCATCTTCTACTGTGCAAGTCATGTAGTCTGCGCTCGCCAGATTTTCCAAACTCTGCTGATTAATAGGAAGAGAGAAGTTGGCTACGCTTGTTCCTTCAGTCACCGGATAAAAGGCAGAATAAGTAACAGGTTCATTTCCCCACCTAAGATAATAGTTATCCGTAGGAGCCCATTGCCCTTCGGACAACATATAAGTCACACTACCATCCTCGCAACTCAACAGAATCTGGTCTCCATTATTAAATTGCATTTGCTGTTCATTTGTTCCTGTAGGATTACTACGGGTATATGCAGCATCAATAACAGCATTGATCTTGATTGCACCGGAGTCTTCATTGAACACGGCTATCTCTTTATCCGTATCACAAGCTGCCATACCCGTTAATATACATGCAGTCAATATATGTTTAGTAATTTTCATAACTCATCTCCTCCTTTTTATTTCTGATCGATAATCTGACCGGTTGCCCGATATTTCATTTGCATGGTAGCCAACCGTGCCGTTTCATTTACATTCAATGTCAGCGTATGCTCTACTCCCTTTTGCAACTCAATGGGCTCTTCGGCAGTCCATATATACAATTTTCCGTCATAACTGAAATTGACAGAAAAGCCTTCTATTATTGTTTGCGGGAGAAGAATGCATTCATACCCATCCGTACCCTTATAGGGGGCGATAGTTGTAGCTACAGCATCTTCCCGTGGAATGACTACCGGTTCCGGCACTGACAAATCACAAATACCACCCACTATTGTACCATTTACAGCCATATCGCCCAGTTTACTGATCGCCGCATCTTCCATACCATTATTTACCGTCACTTTTATAATCAGCTTGCTCATGGCATGATCCAAAGTAACTTTCAATCTACCATCTGCGGTGAGATCCTGTTTCGGATCAACCATTGATTTAGTCAACAGGAAATCAGAAGCAATCACATTTTCCTCGGTAGTTTGGTTGCTTTGTATGTTGATAGCTAACGGAGTATCTAAACCAGCTTCCGAAATGTAAGGAGCATACGCTATTACTGTTACCGGAGTTCTTGCATTATCCCAAAGCATTTGTTGCCCGTCCACCGTATTCCAGTCATTATCAGATTTTACCATTTGCGAATTATAATCATAAGCAATGTTTTCACTGTTATGAATGATCAGTCCGAAACTCTCCAGATTACTTGCATCATATCCGGCACGCGACACAGGAGCCTTCACTTCTGTTACAACACGGATTATATGATCTTCGGGAAAGTTAACGGTCGGCAGTGTTCCGTCTTCAATGCTTGAACATCCTGTCAGACTGATGATCAAAGCGGTCATTATATAAAATTTGTTTTTCATATCACAATTACTTTTTAAAGATTCAGTTGGACAATACAGCATCATAAGCTCCCATTTGCATCTTATCAGGATTGCGTGTCACGCCACGCTGATCCAATCCGAAAGCATCTTCACCAATCCATTCCACAAAGACTTCACCTAAATTAACCACAGGAGAAGCAGCAGGATTGAAACTTTTCACAGCATTAACCACAGCTTGTTTGGTAGCATAGCCAGTCACCTGTCCGATCTGATTAATATCCCACTTATAAACACCCTCTTCTGCCAGGTTACCATTCACAAGGGTAGGATAAGCTGTATCAAGAATATTCATCGTAAAATTATTAACTCGCTGATATAAGTTATACCCCATTGAATAAGCTTCTTTATTTGCTCCATTCAAAATGAAGCTCGGAGCAGTAGAATTCTCGGAAATCAACAGGTTATTAATAAACTTAGTATCACCATCAATAGAGGTTTCACATCGGAAGGCGCCATACTCCTGATCAATATCATGCCCTACAATCGTACTATTAGCGAGCATGAAACTACCTCCCCCGTTTAAAGCAGCACCTTTTCCCGAATTTCCGACAATGGTTGTATTATTCATACAAATATGTCCCGATGATACCTGAATACCGACTCCAAAAAGTTCTCTTACTGAATTGCCTGTTATCAGGCAATTATTCATAAACACAACAGCCTTATCGCTGTTACACCGTATTGCTCCGCCACGGCTATCCGCCGCATTATCCAGAAACTTCACATTGTTAAGTTTCGAGCTCCCGGAAGCAATAAGAATAGCTGTACCTCCCGCTATTCCCCCTTGCCCGTTGACAGCTTCCGTTTTACAATCCCTGATGATACAATCCGTTAATTCGACAGAAGTACTATTGGCATTACCATTGATATAAATTCCGCTACCACACTCGTTAGACTTGGCATCATTATTAGAGAGGTACCCATATTGAAAAGTAACTCCTTCAATCTCAATAATCCCCCCTTTCACCAACAATAATCCGCAATCACCGGAATCAGCCTGATTATTACCGTTTACATCTCCGCTGATCACTGTCTTATAAGTATCAATAGAACGCTTCGTCAGATCCATCCCTTCGCTCAACAAACTATATCCTCCTTTGATCGCTTTAATGTCTTTGCGGATAATCACCCCGAGTCCTCCGGTCTCGGACATCACATATTTTCCCTGGCTCATGTAAATAGTACTCTTGGACAGATCGATAGATCCACTCAATAATTTGCGAAAACCAGCTACATCCATTGCCTGATCCCATGAAGTACCATCCATGTCCCCTTCACCGAATTGAGTTACAAAATAACTTTCCAGTCCTTTTTGCAAGACAACTTCTTCATCCAGATCATCATCATAATCAGTAATCATCGGAGGATCAACCATCTCATAATCTTCCTGACACGCCTGGCTCACTAAAATAGTGAAGGCCAAAAGCCCAATCTTTGATATTGTGAGCAACTTATTTTTCATTTTTCTTCATTTTAAACTTGTACACTAAATTGAAATAATTACAGTTCACCGCTTAACGGGCAATATCCGGATAACCGGGATTCTGTTTCAGATATTCATTCTGCTCCAATTGGGTCTGTGAAAACGGGAACAATTCATAATGAGTATCTGCATCCCGTTTCTTGTCCCACCATGCATCCTGAAATCTTCCGAAGCGGATCAAATCCGTACGACGACGGCTCTCCGCAAGAAATTCCCGCCCCCATTCATCAAGCATTTCTTTTAGATCAAGTACCACGTTACCTTCCGGCTGATAAGCGATATCTGCAGTAAAGTTTTCATAGTTGCGTTTACGCACGCTGTTCAACAGCTTGCCGGCCTCGCCTGCCTGTCCGAGACGAAGAAGGCATTCCGCCTGCGAATAAATAATCTCCGCCAAACGGATTTCCGTATAATCCGACTCTATAAAATATCCTCCATCAAACGGATAGAAAGGATACTTCACACAGTAAAGCCCCGAGTTGAAATCTCCGTTTCCCAGTTTAGACTCCTGATAATTCGGGTTGGCAATATAACCGGATTCTGCGTTACCTTCAAAACGTCCCACTTGATCAAGTAGGTAAAGGACATATTGATTATCCGGATTCTTGGCATATCCCCCACTAATACTGGAATTAGCTATTTTCCCTTCCATGAAGAACATACCTTCCCGTGTATTATTACTCGTATTTACATATTGTTTATAACGTTTATCGCCCGCATACTTGGCGAATTTCTGCGTAACCATGCCCAATTCATAATCAAACAATGCACGTGGTTGCTGGTTATTATAACTTGGCGAAAGTGCATATTTGGGATTTCGGCTGCCATCTCCTTCAATTTTCAGGTATTTCTCACAACCATAAGGAAGGGCCCGCCCGTAAACTGTTTTCTTATCATTTTTCAGATGCCAGCTAGTCAGTCCATAAGAACCGGGAAAACCGAGGATTACTTCATTACACATTTCATTATTCCAGTCAAAAGGTTCGTACCAGTTATCAGCGATTGCATAATAGCCGAATTCTCCTCCGGTAATACGCTCACACATATCAATACATTCCTGCCATTTAGGCTGTCCAATCCACTTTTCCGCATTTAAATAAAGACGTACCAGCAATGCAGCAGCCCCCGCTTTAGTAAATTGTCCTTGTTGACCGCCATTACCAGATTGTCCGATTTTGGAAGGTAAAGCTACCAGACAGACATCTCTCAACTCACTTTCGATAAAATCAAACATAACCTGTGGAGATACCTGCTTCCGGTTTTCCGGCTGTTCATTGACCGCTTGGTCAGAAGTCGTAGTTAAGATACAATTACGGTAACTATTAAGCAGGCGAAGATAACAGTAAGCTCTCATACAACGTAGTTGCGCTTTAAAACTATCAAACTCACTGTCACTTAAATTAAATTTAGAAGGATTCAATTGAGACAAATCATCCAACACCAGATTGCATTGACCGATACCGCCATACATGCCTTCCCACTCGTTTGTCCAGTCTTCCTGATTAATGTCATCGTATTGATGATAATGATATTTTTCCCATTTACCGCCATCATACCACCAAGTTCCCCGAGTAGGCGTTATCAACTGATCCCCTGTCAGTTCTTCGTGTTCATGACGTCTGACAATGGATTCATAGATATGCTCAAACGGACGAAAAACGGCGTTGATAACATCCTGTTTGGTATTATAATAGTTTTGAGACATGACCTGATCATACACCGTTTCCGACAGATCTGTACAGGATGGCAAACTAATGACTGTACCTGCCATTATCCCTAATCCAATGATATATTTTGTTATTTTCATAATCGTCTTTTATTAGAAACTTACTTGTAATCCTAAAATAAACTGAAAAGCAGACGGATAATAGTTATATCCTCCTCCGAAAGTACCCGGTGTCAGTCCGTTCACTTCGTAGGTAGAAGGATCTACACCGGTAAACTTCGTAAACGTATAAAGATTGTTGGCCGTACCGAACAAACGTATCTTTTCAATATATTTCTTATTCAGGTTCATGGTATATCCTAAAGTGACGTTGTCTATCTTCAGATAATCACCCGGTTCAATGAAGTAGTCGGTAATCACATTCTTACCTGTCGTGATATGTGCATTCTTCGAATAAGCGGTCGTCAACTGGTTGGTAGTCATGCTCTGCAATCCGAAATAGAAATCATGCACGTTGAATATGTCAAACCCGGCAGCACCACGGAGGGCAACAGACAAATCAAAGTTCTTATAAGTGAAGTTATGCGTCATAGAGCCGGTGAATTTCGGCAAACCGTTTCCGGTCACAGACTTATCCTCTTCCGTACCTTGGGCTACAGGAATCACATTCCCCTTTTTATCATAAATCAGCCAGTCACCTTTTTTATCCACTCCTGCATAACGATATGTAAAGTAGTTACCAATACGTTCCCCCTCTTCAATCCGCTGCAAATATCCCGGATTATTCGGATTCGCCATGCTACAGGTAGAGTAATATTTTTGTCCTTTATATATATCGTTGGAAAAACTGACAAACTTATTGTTATTAGTAGCCCCCACTAATGTGAAACTATAAGTGAAATCCTTTGTCCGGACAGCATTTACTGTAACATCAAGTTCGAAACCGGTATTACGCAATGTACCTACATTGGTATAGATGGTGGAGAACAAGTTAGGTGGTACCGGTACAGAATAATCTCCGAGCAAATCACTTTGTTTACGATGGAAATAGTTAAATGAACCGGTCACTTTGTGTGAGAAGAGTGAGAAGTCCAAACCCACATTCTGATTATGTCCTTTCTCCCAGCGCAATTCCGAGTTCGTATTTTTGCTCGGTCCCCATACATGAAAACGGTTACCATTGTATTGATACCAACCGAAAGCCCGGTAAGTAGCCAGAGAATTATAATTTCCTATTTCCTGATTACCTGTCACCCCATAGTCATAACGTACTTTCAAGTCATCAATCCATGAAAGTCCTTTCATAAACTTCTCATCCGAGATACGCCAACCGACAGATACAGCCGGGAAATTGCCCCATTTATGATTCTCGCCAAAGCGGGAAGACCCTTCGTGGCGTAAAGAAAAAGTAAACAGGTAGCGCTCTTTCCAATCATAATTAACACGTCCGAAGAAGCTGATTAACTTATGGTCATTCTTATAGGAGCCCATCATTGTTTTTCCATCTTTTGCCGCTTCCAGCCCGGAACCCAGATTATTATACGTCAATCCATCCGAAGAGAAATTCCAGTTTTCAGCAGACATTCCGGAATTTACACCATAATTATAGCTATACCCCACCATTGCACGGATCTGATGATTCTTGATACGTGTAGAGAAATTTGTTACCCATTCCAGATTGTTAGTCGTACTTTTGTCGAAGTCACGGCTGGCTTTTCCGGTGACACCATCATTTACGTTAGAACCATAAGTAGACGGTGTAAACCATCCGTTAAATTTATCAACTTGATATTGAGAAATAGTGACCTGCGACTTCAATACCATGTCCGGATTCTTCGGATTAAACAGAGGCAGCAGATTAACGGCAGCCGTAGCATTCCATTCCAGCAACTTAATTTCCGTACCATTCTCTTCTTCATTCAATTGCTCTACGATATTAGAACCTTCCGTTCCACTGGGAAAACGATAGTACCCATTAGCCGATTCCGAATCATAAATAGGCATTGTCGGATTGTTTTTAATAGCATTGCTATATACATTGGCTGATTTGTTCCGGTCGATAACACGAGGAGTTATATTAGCAGAAAACGTGAATAGCCCGTCTTTGGTTGTATGGTTAATATTGGCACGTGCTCCATATTCATGACGGTCGGAACGCAAATCAATACCACGGGCATTACGATAGTCGGCGGTCACCCGATAGTTGGTTCTCGCATTACCGCCGGAAAATGTCAATGTATGCATGTGAGTCACCCCCAATTGAGTAACGGCATCAAACCAGTCTGAATCAGCTCCCATATCGGAAAGCGGATTAGACACTGTGCGATAAGCACGGTATTCTTCCGCATTCATGATGTCGAGTTCTTTTTTAGCTTTATTAAAAGTAACGGAAGTACTATAGGTTGTATGAACCTGTCCATCTTTGGTCCCTTTCTTTAGATTAATCAGGATAACCCCGTTACTACCCCGCGTACCATAGATCGCAGAAGCAGCACCGTCTTTCAATACATCAATCGATTCAATATCGGCAGGGTTAATATTCGTCATATCACCTCCCGGCACTCCGTCTACCACAATTAACGGTCCTAAACCTGCATTACGGGAAGAGACACCACGAATCTGAATACTTCCTTGATTGTTCGGATCGGCCAGAGCTGTGTTAGAAACCGAAACGCTGGAAACTTTCCCCTGCAAAAGCATGGAGGCATCGAGCTGGATATCTGATTCAGATCTTTCGCACCTATATGCGAAATAGCCGAAGTCATTTCTTTCCGTTTCATCGTACCGTAACCCACCACTACCACTTCATTCAAAGCGGTCGATTCTTCTTTCAATACGATCTTCAATAACTGGCCGTTTTTAACAGCCACTTCTTGTGTTTCATAACCGATATAAGACACTTTCAGGTGTCCATTCTTAGGTACGTTCACCAGAAATTTACCGTCTATATCTGTAATAGTACCCTGCTTCGATTCTACGACTACTACGGAAGCGCCAATAACTGGTTCGCCCTTTTCGTCCGTCACCGTACCTGACACCTTACTTTCCTGCTGAACTTCCAAAGAAGCTCCCTTTACCTGTATACCGGAAAACAGTATCAGCAGTATACCTAACAGACAGGTACACGTTTTGAAATGAATATTCTTCATAAATAAATGATTTTATGTTAGATGATAAAGTTAACGCAATCCTCTTGCTTGTAAAGCGGAGATTAATACTTCCGGTGCATCTGTCTGTATCATACGTACTTCAGGATAAATCTGAAGAAGCTCATCCAGATAAGTCGTATTTATATCATATTCAGGTATCAATCCGGATAATACATGAAGCATATTGACTGTAGGAATCATTCCCTCACTGACGGCAGTTCCTATAGGAGTACTTTGCCCGTCGGGAGCATAAGAATATTGCACGAAGTAATTGCCCGGAAGCCCAACCAGAGGTTTGTAAGCGCTTTGTGCCCATGTGTACACGTGTGCCTTTTTAGAAATAGACAACACTTCTTCTGCTTTCTGGCTACTGTTACAATAGAAAAAGACTTGTTCCATCATATCCAGTTCCTTGACAACATTCATCACTTCTTGGGTAGAGGCTGTACGTGGAGAATAATCCAGATTGAAATATATTTTTCCACGCCCTGCTTTCAGAAACTCTTCCAATGTGGGCATCTTCTCATCGGTCACCCTTCCATTCCGGTCCAACAGATTATATTGCTGAATTTCAGCATAAGTCATTTTCGTAATATCCCCTGTGCCGTTAGTCGTAGCATTGATTGTCTGGTCATGGCACACCATAACTACTCCATCGCTTGTGAGATGAGTGTCACATTCAATCACATCCGCTCCTGCATTGATGGCAGCTTCTACAGCAGATACCGAATTTTCGGGAATAGTCTTGTCTGTTGTATGAGAGCGATGCGTCATAGCCCATACCATTTTGTTATCTGCATCCCTGAATTGCTTCATGGCTTCTGTCAGCGCCAATAGGTCGTAAATACGGATCCTTTTCTGTACTACGCGCTCACCCGCTGTCACTAACATCGTGTAGTCACCACTTTGTGTATAAGCATGAGTGATAG
Source organism: Bacteroides sp. AM54-2NS (assembly GCF_003602935.1). NCBI lineage: Bacteria > Pseudomonadati > Bacteroidota > Bacteroidia > Bacteroidales > Bacteroidaceae > Bacteroides > Bacteroides sp. AM54-2NS. The sequence goes on along the minus strand of NZ_QTMZ01000025.1, from coordinate 23,471 downwards.
GCGTAGCAGCTTTCCCTTCCTTGACCGTTCCGTCACCAAAGTCGACAGTAATGTCAGTATTACTATCGATATTGTTAAACACCACTTCCACTACCTCTTTCAGCATAGCACGGGTGCTCGTTTGCAGATAAGGATTCTTTTTTACGGGATCATCATCTGAACATGCCATAAAACTAATTCCGCATAAAACAATTAAACTGTATGCATATTTTATAGCCAGTAATTTTAAAATTCTTCTCTTTATAAGAAGAAAGGACAATAGATTTTCATTTCTCATTGCGCGTTTTACATTAGTTGATTTATTTAATAGATTACGTTGCAAACATAAGTAATACGCACTAAAAAAAAGGAAAAAAAACATTCAATAAAAGATGAGAATTTTTCTTTTCGTGAAAAAGAAGACCATTTGAATAAGAAAAGAAAGAAACGGGCTCTTTTTGAATAAAACGGGCGTATTGCAAAAAGTACGCCCCCTATTTTCATTTGCGTTCAGGAGTGCCTGACGGTTTGCGAAGCGGGAATCCTTCTTTCTGCGGAATTCCTAAAACAGGGATTCCTTCCTTATCCCACTCTATTTTCTGCATACGCGGCGTCCGGCTATCCAAAACAAGCATATCATACAAACTCTTGCGGGCGTGATAAAGCATATACCATTCCTTACCGTCAGGTGAAGGAATAAAACAGATACTACCGGGTCCATATACATGATTTTCCGGTGCTTGCTTAAACACAGGCTCCGGTGCCTTTTTCCAAGAAGCCGGATTCAGCAGATCGCTGTCAGTATCGGCAGTCAGCAGTCCTACACAGTAGTAAGGAGTCCAATTACCACTTGCCGAATAATAAATCAATAACTTATCTTTCTTCAAAGAATAGAAGAATTGCGGTGCTTCATTGACACGAATCGGATAGGCAGTTTTATTACCATCTATACTGATCCACTGACATTCCCATTCATATTCTGGTTCGGAAATCAAAATACGGTCAGAAGCCAGTGTCCATGGGTTTTCCATTTCGGCAATATAAATACATTGATTTTCCTGATAAACTCTACGTTTCTGCCATCCACACCAGATTAAATAACGCTTTCCTCCATGTTCAAAAGTACTGGCATGAATTGCCCAATTATTATCTTCATCAGTTGATATTCTTCCCTTCATGACAAATTCCCCTTTCATCGGGTCAGCAGACTCATTCTCAAGCACATAAATCTGACGATTATCAATATTTCCATCATCCGCACAACAATAAATATACCATTTATTATTAATGTAATGTATTTCAGGTCCCCAAAGATGAAATGCGTTTGACGAATTTTGAGGTACCCACACATCTTTCTGGGATGCTTCCGCCAACCGGGTTATATCATCTGTTGCCCATAAAGTGATACGGTTGCTCATGCTTTGGGTATAATAATATATTCCGTTATGGAATACCGCCCATGGGTCTCCTCCTCTTGACAAAAGCGGATTCGTATAAACAGGTACGGAATCGAGATCCACCCGCTCATGTGTTTTTTTATTCTGACCGGATGAGCACCCCACTAAAAGAATAAGGAGAAAATACAATAAAATTCGCATAGTAATACTTATAATATATATAAATAATAGCCTGTTAAATGACTAATTAAGAAATTCAAGACAGATACAACGAAAATGGGGCGGCAATATATAACAAAAGTGTTGAACCTGCAAACAAAGAAAGTGAAAAAACAAATTAAAACAGCCCTTTACAAGCAGTAATATATGAAATAATTATTTTTCCAGCAATTTGGTTGATTCTCGCTATTTATTGGCAAATAATCAACCTTTATTTCATTGATTTTTCATCATTTTTGCGGCATAACTTTAATATTTATAGACATGAATTCCAAAATAGTATTCTTTTTCATGATTATGTGTTGCTATTCAGTAACCTTATTTGCTCAAACAAATACGGGCAAAAAACAAACAAGTACTAATCCGGTTTTTGACGGTTGGTATGCAGATCCCGAAGGAGTCGTTTTCGGTGATAAATACTGGATTTATCCGACTTATTCAGCTCCTTTCGAACAACAATTGTACATGGATGCCTTTTCTTCCCCAGATTTGGTACACTGGAGAAAACACCCGAAAGTCCTTTCTGTCGAAAATATCAGCTGGTTAAGGAATGCTTTATGGGCACCTGCCGTGATAGAAGCAAATGGGAAATATTATTTCTATTTTGGAGCAAACAACATATATCATGAGAGTGAAGTGGGAGGTATAGGTGTGGCTGTAGCCGATCGTCCGGAAGGTCCTTTCAAGGATGCGCTCGGAAAGCCGCTGATTGGCAAGATCGTGAACGGAGCGCAACCTATTGACCAGTTTGTTTTCAAGGACGATGACGGTCAGTATTATATGTATTACGGTGGTTGGGGACATTGCAATATGGTGAAGATGGGACCTGATCTAATCAGTATCGTACCTTTTGAAGACGGAACGACTTATAAAGAAGTGACTCCGGAAAATTATATAGAAGGACCTTTTATGCTTAAACACAATGGCAAATATTATTTCATGTGGTCAGAAGGCGACTGGACAGGACCCGATTATTGTGTAGCGTATGCCATTGCGGATTCGCCTTTTGGTCCGTTCAAAAGAGTTGGGAAGATTCTGGAGCAGGACACTAAAATAGCTAATGGCGCCGGACATCATTCCATTATCAAAGGTCCGGGAAAGGATGAATGGTATATTGTCTACCATCGCCGTCCTTTGGGTGAAACCGATGGGAACTACCGCATTACTTGCATTGACCGAATGTATTTTAATACAAACGGTACTATCAAACCTGTAAAAATGACTTCCGGCGGAATAAAAGCCAGACCATTGCGCTAACCTGTTATTTATTATAGCGATGAAACTTAAAATAATATCCATGAAGAAATTCTTGTTGGTTTTAGCTTTATTGTTTCCATTGGCATCCTTTTCCCAGTCTCCGGTCGATAAGTCTTTTCCTCCGGAAGAGTTGTTTGCTTTGGGTTCTTATTATTACCCCGAGCAATGGGATTCCTCCCAATGGGAACGTGATCTGAAAAGAATGGCGGAGATAGGAATCAAGTTCACCTATTTTGCAGAGTTCGCCTGGGCCATGATGGAGCCGGAAGAAGGAAAGTATGATTTTGAGTGGCTGGACCGTGCCGTCTCTCCGGTGACCGGACATAATCATTGATCGGCAGTGCACGCCTCGAACCTGCAGGAGTAGTGGTATGGAAAGAAAAATCAGACAACAAATATAAATAACCCAATAACAAGAAAAATGAAGATAAGAAATCTTATATCTTGCGCCCTTTTCGGGCTTATTCTTTTTGCCTGCTCACCTTCTGGGGAAGGAGAAGATAGGGAAATGGACCGTTTTATTACCGACTTAATGGACCGGATGACTCTCCGTGAGAAACTCGGACAACTGAACCTGCCTCGGGCGGTGATCTCGTAACAGGTTCGGTGATGAACGGTGAACTTAGCGATATGATTCGCAAACAGGAAATAGGCGGCTTCTTCAATGTCAAGGGGAACCAGAAAATTAATGCCCTGCAACACCTTGCGGTAGAAGAAAGCCGGTTGAAAATACCTCTACTTGTAGGTGCAGACGTTATCCACGGTTACGAAACTATTTTTCCAATCCCATTGGCACTGTCCTGTAGTTGGGATACGCTGGCCGTCGAACGTATGGCACGCATCTCCGCCATTGAGGCCAGCGCAGACGGTATTAACTGGACATTCAGCCCGATGGTCGATATTTGTCGTGATGCCCGTTGGGGACGTATCGCAGAAGGGAACGGAGAAGATCCTTACCTGGGTTCTTTAATGGCAAAAGCGTATGTGCGTGGTTATCAGGGAAACAATATGCAAGGCAACGATGAAATACTTGCCTGCGTGAAACATTTCGCACTTTATGGGGCGTCCGAATCGGGACGCGATTACAATACAGTGGATATGAGCCGACTACGTATGTATAACGAATATCTGGCTCCTTATAAAGCTGCCGTTGACGCTGGTGTAGGCAGCATCATGAGCTCGTTTAATATCGTTGACGGTATTCCAGCCACAGCCAACAAATGGTTACTGACCGACCTGCTCCGGAATGAATGGGGCTTCGGAGGACTATTGGTAACAGATTACAATTCGATAGCCGAAATGTCCTCCCATGGTGTCGCCCCTCTGAAGGAAGCATCCATTCGCGCTTTACAGGCAGGAACGGATATGGATATGGTTTCATGCGGGTTCCTCAATACATTGGAGGAATCCCTGAAAGAAGCGAAGGTAACGGAAGAGCAGATTAATATGCTTGTCGCCGTGTATTGGAAGCCAAATATAAACTGGGACTGTTCTCCAATCCGTATAAATATTGCGATGCCCTGCGTGCCAAAGAGAAACTTTATACGCCTGAACACCGTTCTGCTGCACGTGCGATTGCAGCTGAAACATTTGTTCTGTTGAAGAATGACAACAACCTGCTTCCACTTGAACAAAAAGGCAGGATTGCCTGATCGGTCCAATGGCAGACGCACGTAATAATATGTGCGGTATGTGGAGCATGACATGTACGCCGTCTCGTCACAGAACATTGTTGGAAGGAATTCGTGCGGCAGCGGGTGACAAGGCTGAAATTCTATATGCGAAAGGCAGCAACATATATTATGATGCGGAAACAGAAAAAGCAGCTACGGGCATTCGCCCGCTGGAACGTGGAGACAACCGGGAACTGTTGGACGAGGCTTTACGCATGGCTTCCCGTTCAGACATCATTGTTGCCGCTTTGGGTGAATGTGCGGAAATGAGCGGTGAATCGGCTTCACGCACCAGTCTTGAGATACCCGATGCACAACAGGATTTATTGAAGGCTTTAGTGAAGACGGGCAAACCTGTCGTACTTCTTCTGTTCACGGGACGTCCTTTAGTCTTAAACTGGGAGGATGCGAATGTTCATTCCATATTGAATGTCTGGTTTGGCGGTAGCGAAACAGGGGACGCGGTTGCCGATGTATTGTTTGGCAAGATCACTCCAAGTGGCAAACTGACAACTACCTTCCCGCGTTCGGTGGGACAGCTGCCGTTATTCTACAATCATTTGAATACGGGTCGTCCTGATCCCGACAGTCATATATTCAACCGCTATGCCAGCAATTATCTGGATGAGAGCAATGAGCCTCTGTATCCGTTCGGATATGGTTTGAGTTATACGGACTTTGTTTATGGTGAGTTGCAGATTAGCTCGGAAACCTTGCCTAAAAATGGTGAGTTGACTGTGTCTGTCACTGTAACAAACAAGGGGAACTATGATGGTTATGAAACGGTACAACTGTACCTTCGTGATATTTACGCGGAGGTCGCCCGTCCAATGAAAGAGTTGAAAGGTTTTGAACGCATTTTCCTGAAAAGCGGGGAAAGTCGTGATGTTAAGTTTGTTATTACGAAAGATGACTTGAAATTCTATAATTCCGAATTACACTATGTTTACGAACCCGGAGAATTTGATGTTATGGTAGGGCCGAACTCCCGTGATGTACAAACTAAAAGTTTCCAAGCAGAATAAAGTAACACCTGATAAAAGTTGTATTGTAGGGAGTACTTATTATAATCGCACGAGCTTGCACTCATGACATAGTACAAGCCGAAGATATTGTTGCCGACACTATGATTTTGTTATGAGGAAAGTTCTGCAACTCGGAAGAAATCAGCGCGACGTTACCTTTAAATGAAATCAAGGTGTACCTTCTACTTTAATGAACAGATTAAATTATTCACTATTTAAAATAAAAAAAGATATGCATTATTTAAGAACACTGACTTATTTATGGAGTTTACTTACTCTTCTTTTAATGGTTGCTATCACAACAATCTGCTCCTGTGTCTCTACACCCCAAAGAAGCGGACAGTTGAAAGAACAAGATGAATATGATGTGGCAGCTTATATTTGGCCATCGTGTCACAACGATCCGAGAGGACGCGATACGTTATGGAGTGAAGGTATTGGCGAGTGGGAAGTCATTCAAAAAGGTACTCCCCGTTTCGAAGGACACTATCAGCCAAAGGTACCTTTGTGGGGATATGAAATGGATGATGACACGCAAGTAATGGAAAAATGGATTGATGTGGCAACTGCGCATGGCATCAATATGTTTATTTTCGATTGGTATTGGTATGATGGGAAGCCTTTTTTGGAAAGCACCGTCAATAACGGATTTCTGAAAGCCAAGAACAATGAAAAGATGAAATTCTATTTGATGTGGGCCAATCATCATGTGGCACACAATTATTGGAATGTACACCGTTATAAGGATGACAAGTCACGCTTGTGGAATGGTACGGTGGATTGGGATAATTTCAAGATCATAGTGGGTCGGGTTATAAGCCAGTATTTCCACAAACCGAATTATTTCAAGATAGACGGTTGTCCGGTATTCTCTATCTTCGGCTACTATGAGCTGATTGAAAGCTTTGGAGATGCCCAAGGAGTGAAAAAGGCAATGGATTACTTCCGTGAAGAGGTGAAAAAGGCTGGATTCCCGGACTTGCACCTTCAGCTTATCGGTGATGGCTTCCCTTTCTCCGAATTTATGGAATTAGTGGCCACGGTGGGTGTCAACAGCGTAACGAAATACAACTGGGGATGGCCTTATGAGGAAGACTATGTGGCATGGGGCACAAAAGCTATGCAACGTAGAGAACAATGGACGCAGGCTTTGGATTCTCTTGGAGTTCCCTTCTTCCCCAATGCATCTATCGGTTGGGATGATTCTCCCCGGTTCCCGAATAAAACAGTCAAGGACATTGTGCATTATAATGATTCGCCCGAGAGTTTTGCCGCTTTCTTGCAGAAGACGAAAGAGTATGTAGATCAGCGCCCCGGACGTCCGAAACTGATAACTATCAATTCCTGGAACGAATGGGTGGAGGGTAGCTATCTCTTGCCTGATATGAAGAACGGTTTCGGTTACCTGAATGCAGTGAAGCGGGTAATGAATGGTGAATATGAGTATAAACCCTAAAAAAGTGCGGATTACTGAATAATGGAGAAATTGATACGGTATAAAAAAACATCATACATAATAGTACTTATTTCTTTTCTATTCCATGTTGTCACATCATTCGCTCAACAACGTGATAGTCGTGTGCGTGAGTATCTTTCTCCGACACGTATTGTTTGGCAGCAGGAGAGTCAACTGATACAGGGTGCAGAATATTTGCTTCGACCGGGGCATGGACAAACAAATCTTGTGAATAATGAACTCTGCAAACTTTCGAGTACCGAGCAGAAACATCCAGCTATTCTTTTCGACTTCGGAAAGGAATTGCAAGGCGGCTTGCAAATTGTCACCGGTATGCCGGATTCACATGCTCCTGTTACTATTCGTGTTCGCTTGGGAGAGTCGGTAAGCGAAGCTATGTGTGATATAGACGAAGTGAATGGAGCGACAAACGATCATGCTATGCGTGATTTTGTTATTAGGGTACCTTGGCTTGGAGTCTTGGAAGTCGGAAATTCCGGTTTCCGGTTTGCCCGGATTGACCTTTTGGACGATTCCGCAGAATTGCACCTCAAAGAGATACGGGCTATTTCTGTTTATCAAGATATCCCTTATAAAGGTTCGTTCCGATGCAACGACGAGCGCTTGAACCGGATTTGGCAAACCGGAGCTTATACGGTGCATTTGAATATGCAAGAATATATCTGGGATGGGATAAAACGTGATCGCTTGGTTTGGATTGGAGACTTGCACCCCGAAGTGATGACTGTCAATACGGTTTTTGGGTATAATGAAGTGATTCCCAAAAGTATCGACTTAATCCGTGACTCTACACCACTTCCCAGATGGATGACAATGTGTACGTATTCTCTTTGGTGGATATTGATTCAGAGAGACTGGTATCTTTATCAAGGCAACCTGGATTATTTGAAAGAGCAAAAAAGCTATCTATGTGACTTGTTGCAACTAATAATGACAAGAATTGGAGAAGACGGACTTGAAAAATTCAATGATGATGAAGGTCGCTTTCTTGACTGGCCTCATGTGAGAATCCGCTTGCTATCAATGCCGGTGTGCAAGCCTTGGTAATACAGGCAATGAAGGCCGGATATGAACTTTGCAGCGTGTTGGGAGAAGACATGTTGGCAACTAAATGTGAAGCCGTACGAAGAAAGATGGTTAATGCTGCTCCCAAAATAATAAAACCATTTCTGAAATCTGGCATGGCTCCGGATGCTCCGGGACAGAAACAGGCGGCTTCATTATTGGCGTTGACTGGGTTGATCTCTCCTAAAGAAGCCAATCAGAAATATCTTTCGGTTAATGGTGGTCATGGATTCTCTACTTTCTATGGCTATTATATGCTTCAGGCAATGGCTGCTGCAGGAAATTATCAGGGAGCAATCGATGTAATCCGCCAATATTGGGGAGCAATGATCGACCTTGGGGCTACAACTTTTTGGGAAGATTTTAATTTGGATTGGTTGCCTGATGCTTCTCGCATTGATGAATTGGTGGCTACAGGCAAGAAAGATATTCATAGGGATTACGGAGATCATTGTTATAAAGGTTTTCGCCATAGTCTTTGCCATGGATGGTCTTCAGGTCCAACCTCTTGGTTGAGTGAACATGTATTGGGTGTGCAGGTTGTGGAACCAGGCTGCCGTGTGGTTCGTATCACACCGCATTTAGGTGATTTGGAGTGGGTGGAAGGAACATTCCCTACGCCTTACGGACAGATTGTTATTCGCCATGAGAAAGGTGCGGATGCAAAAGTGCGAAGTAGGATTGATGCACCGTCTGAAGTAAAAGTTTTGCAATAGCCGGTTGGTGAAATAGGATAAAAGAATATTTACCCGTTCGCTTTTTTGCGGACAATAATAAAAGAATCAAATGAATAAGTTTTTAGTATTATTTTTGTTGGCATTTTCCTTAAGTATTTACGATATACATGCAGAATGTGCAGATAGCTTGGCATTGACGCCGCCTATGGGATGGAGTAGCTGGAACTGTTTTAATAGCGATATCAGCGAACAGAAAATACGTGAAATCGCTGACTTCATGGTGTCTACAGGAATGAAAGACGCCGGATATGAATACCTGAATATTGACGACTGTTGGCAAATAGGGCGTGATGAAGATGGAAATATTATTGTGGATGATAAGAATTTCCCCTCAGGAATGAAAGCTTTGGCAGATTATGTTCATTCTAAAGGCTTGAAGTTTGGAATTTATTCATGTGCCGGAACGATGACATGTGCCGGTCGTCCGGGAAGTTTCGGATATGAGTTTCAGGATGCGCGGACGTATGCTTCATGGGGTGTTGATTACTTAAAATATGACTGGTGTAACAATGAAGGGCGAAACGCACAAGCTGCTTATAAAATAATGAGTGATGCCTTGAAAAAGTCCGGGCGTCCCATTATATTATCAATTTGCGAATGGGGACATAGCAAACCTTGGACATGGGGACAGGGAATCGGGCAACTTTGGCGGACTACTCATGATATAATTAGTGTTTTTAGTGGTACTATTCATTGGGGAGCTTTGGGCATAGTGGAGATTATAGACCAAAATGCGGAATTATATAAATATTCCGGTCCCGGACATTGGAACGATCCGGATATGCTTCAAGTAGGTAATCCCGGACTGTCTATGGAGGAAAATCGTTCACATTTTACAATGTGGTGCATGCTTGCTGCGCCATTAATGGCCGGTAATGACATTCGCAAAATGGACAAGGAAGTTGCTAAAATATTAATGAATAAAGAAGTTATAGCCGTTGACCAAGATCGGTTGGGTAAGCAAGGTCGTCGCTATAAGGTATTTGGCAAAAATGAGATTTGGGTAAAACAATTATCTGGCGATGAGATTGCCGTTTGTCTTTTCAATCGTGATGATCACTTTTCTTGGAACTTGGACATCGACTGGCAGAAAGAAGACTTTTCTTTGGTCGGTGTGAATCTTACCGAAAAGAAATATAAGGTACGTGACTTGTGGAAACAGAAAGATTTAGGGACAGCCGCAGATAAGATGTCCTTTGATGTTCCGGTACACGGCGTTGTTTTGCTCAGACTAACTCCGGAAAAATAAGATATAGTTGGAAATTAGATTGTGTTTGTAGAGTAATGTACATGAAATAAAAAGTAAAAACATCTAATGAATAAGAGCTTATATTTATTTGTTTTATTGCCCGGCTTGCTCTGCAGTTGCGGCGGACAGCGATGGACGGAATCCGTAGAAGACGGCTATCATCTGATTACCCAAAAAGGCGGCGCTACATTAGGATACAGTCCGAAGTCGGGCATCTCTATCATACAGCAAGACGGATATGCATTCAAGGACTTGAACCGCAACGGCAAGCTGGATGTGTATGAGGATTGGCGCCAGTCGGTAGATGTGCGTGTGGCAGACTTGACAGCCCAACTCAGTATGGAAGATATTGCCGGGCTTATGTTATACAGTAGCCATCAGACTATCCCTGTGAACAGAAATGTCTATAACGGGAAAACATACACAGAGAGTGGTGTGCCAGCATGGGAACTGACTGATGAACAAAAGGTATTTCTTGAGAAAGATGGTGTGCGCCATGTGCTGATTACCGCAGTGGAGAGTCCGGAAACGGCTGCCCGTTGGAACAATGCGGCACAAGGTTATGTGGAAGGTCTGGGATTCGGCATTCCGTGCAACAACTCTTCCGACCCCCGCCACTCATCGCGGCAGATGCGGAATTCAACGCCGGCGGAGGTGGCAAAATTTCCATGTGGCCGGGCAGTTTGGGCATGTGCGCCACTTTCTCACCTGAAATCATGAAACGTTTTGCGGAAATAGGCTCCATCGAATACAGGGCACTGGGGTTCGCCACTTCCCTCTTCCCGATGGTGGACGTAGGAACCGACCCGCGATGGATGCGCTTCTGCTATACAATGGGAGAAGGTACCAAACTTGCTACCGATATGGCACGTGCCTATTGCGACGGTTTCCAGACATCGGAAGGCGATGCGGAAATATGTGACGGATGGGGTTGGAACAGTGTAAACACGATGGTGAAACACTGGCCGGGCACCGGAGCATGCAACGAAGGCGGACGCGACGGGCATCAGGGATATGGAAAATACGCCGTTTTCCCCAACGGCAATTTCGAACTGCATACGTTGCCTTTCACGGAGGGTGCTTTCAAGTTGGAAGGCAAAACCAAGGTATCGGCTGCCTTGATGCCCGACTACTCCGCTTGCGTAGGATTCGAACCGGACGGTGTAGGTAGTGGATTCAGCCGGAAGTTTATTCAGGATATGCTGCGCGAACAACAAAACTATGACGGAGTGATTTGCTCCGACTGGGGAATCACGCATGACGAAGTAGGAGTATACGCCTGCAAAGGAAAACCATGGGGCATGGAAACCAAAAGCGTGGCAGAACGCCATTACAAAGTTCTGATGGCAGGAGTCGACCAATTCGGTGGAAATAACGACCGGGGACCTGTGCTCGATGCTTACCATATAGGAGTGGAAAAACAGGGGGAAGAATGGATGCAGCAACGTATGCGGACTTCCGCCCGCCGTTTATTGACCAATATCTTCCGTACCGGTTTGTTCGAGAACCCTTATCTCGATCCGGCACACACAAGCGAAGTGGTAGGCTGTCCCGAATTCATGCAGGAAGGCTACGACGCCCAGTTGAAAAGCGTTGTCATGCTAAAGAACCATGCAGGCGTACTGCCGTTGGAAGGAAAGAAGAAAGTGTATATCCCTGAGCGTTATGTCCCCTCCTACATTGACTTCTGGGGTGGACGTATTGAGGAACAGCACATCACTCCGCTGAGCAAGGAACTGGTGGAAAGATACTTCGAGCTGGTTTCCACTCCGCAAGAAGCTGACGCAGCTATCGTATTCATCGAATCCCCCAACAGTGGTTACGGTTTCGACGAAGAAGCTGCACGCACAGGAAAAGATACGGGTTATCGTCCTATCAGCCTGCAATACAGCGACTATACCGCCACTCATGCCCGTGCACAGAGTCTGTCCGGTGGCGACCCGTACGAGGACTTCACCAACCGCAGCTATCGAGGCAAAAGCGTGAAGACAGTCAACAAGGGCGACATGGACCTGGTCATCCAAACAAAGAAGAGCATGGGAGAAAAGCCGGTGATTGTAGCCATCAATGTACTGAATCCTCCTGTGTTAAGCGAAATAGAGCCTTATGCCGATGCATTGTTCTTGTTGTTCGACGTACAGCGTCAGACGATTCTGGATATGATGGCAGGGAAAGAGGAGCCTTCCGCTTTGTTACCTTTCCAGATGCCGGCAGATATGAGAACCGTAGAAGAACAGGCTGAAGACACTCCACGCGATATGCGTTGTTATCAAGACGCAGACAATCATGTTTATGATTATGCGTATGGGTTGAATTGGAAGGGAGTGATAGATGATGAACGGGTGAAGAAATACAAATAGTTTTTAAGAACAGGTCCTTATAGAAAAGATAATGAAAGAAAGATCGAAGTACTCATATATTTATGGGGTGTTAATCTTGTTGGTGTATTGCACTAACTCTTACGCCCAATGGAAACCGGTCGAAACAGAATTGTTTCCGACTGGGCAACGCAGATAGATATAAATAATGTATTATCCGAATATCCGCGTCCTTTGATGGAACGGCCGGAGTGGATGAATTTGAACGGGCTTTGGAAATATGCCATTCTTCCATCGGGTAAGGCGATGCCACAAGTGTATGATGGTGATATCTTGGTCCCTTTTGCCGTAGAGTCCGCTCTATCCGGGGTAGGAAAGGAATTGGGAGAGAATAATGAGTTGTGGTATCAACGCCGTTTTTCCGTACCTTCTCGCTGGAAAGGACTACGGTTGTTGTTGCATTTTGGTGCTGTAGACTGGAAAACCACTGTATGGATAAACGGCATCAAACTTGGCGAGCATTGCGGGGGATACACTCCTTTTGCATTCGACATCACACAGGCACTGAAGAAAGGTGATAATGAGGTTGTAGTGCGGGTATGGGATCCGACGGACAAGGGTTGTCAGCCTCGTGGAAAGCAAGTGAGTAACCCGGGGCATATCTGGTATACGCCGGTGAGTGGCATCTGGCAGACGGTATGGCTGGAACCTGTGCCGGAATATGCCATAGAAAACATTCGGACGACTCCTGACATAGACGGTGGCAAGCTGACGGTGGAAACCACTGTGAACAGTCATAATGTTACTGACCGGATAGAGGTGAAAGTGCTCGATGGCAACAAGGTGATTGCATCCGGCAGTGCATTGAATCATGCTTCAGTGGAAATACCGATGCCTGCCGATTGCAAACTCTGGACTCCGGACTCTCCGGCTCTTTACGACTTGGAAGTTTCGTTCTACGTCAATGGAAAGCTATCGGATAAAGTGAAAAGTTATACTGCAATGCGTAAATTCTCTACTCGGAGAGATGAGAAAGGATATATGCGCTTGCAACTGAATAATAAAGATATTTTCCATTTTGGTCCGCTTGACCAAGGATGGTGGCCTGATGGATTGTATACCGCACCGACAGATGAGGCTTTGCGCTATGACATTCAAAAGACCAAAGAGCTTGGATTCAATATGATACGTAAGCATCTGAAAGTAGAACCTGTACGCTGGTATGCACATTGCGACCGCTTGGGGATAATTGTATGGCAAGACATGCCCAATGGTGACAAGAATCAAAATTGGCAATATAAACAATTCTACTATGGACCGGAAATGTTGCGCACTTCAGAGTCGGAAGCTGTCTATCGGAAAGAGTGGAAAGAGATAATGGATTGTCTCTATTCTTATCCTTGCATTGGCGTGTGGACACCGTTTAATGAGGCGATGGGGCAATTCAAACCGGTGGAAATAGTCGGATGGACCAAGGAATATGACCCGACGCGGCCGGTGAATCCAGCCAGTGGTGGCAACTATTTCCCTTGTGGAGACATTCTTGACCTGCATAGTTATCCGGAACCTGTCATGTTTCTTTTTGATGCTGATCGTGTGAATGTGGTCGGTGAGTTTGGTGGCATCGGCATGGCACTGAAAGGGCATCTGTGGAACGAAGACCGTAACTGGGGGTATGGCGACTTGAAAGGCAAGGAAGAGGCTACGGAGCAGTATGTGAAATATGCCAATCGCCTCAAGGAATTGTCTGTATTGGGACTGTGTGGTGCTGTATATACTCAAACAACTGATGTGGAATCGGAAATCAATGGATTGATGACCTACGATCGCAAAATCGTGAAAATGGATGCAGATGCATTGCGGAAGGTTAACAGGGAGGTTTGTCATTGCTTGGACAATTCACTTCCGGAACAAGGGAAATAAATTGTAGACTGAAATTTGTGCAATCTGTGATGATTATGAATAAAAGAAATCTATTTGTTGGCGTTTTTGCCTTGTTGTCACTATTTCTACAGGGGCAAAATATTGTTATATCCACCCCTTGTACACAGTTGCTTCTTTCTGCACCGAAGGGCGGCAGTTTGGAACATTTGTATTATGGATCACGTACTTCGGATACAGATATCCATGGTATTTACGAAACGACACACGGAGTAGATGCTTATCCTGCCTATGGAATGAAGTATCCGGGTGAAACGGCTTTGTCCGTTTGCCATGCAGACGGCAATCTGACACTGCAAATGGTAGTGGAAAGCGTGAAGGAAACGCATCTTCAGGAAGAGAATGCAACTTTGACGGTTATTGAATTGAAAGATAAAGTATATCCTTTTTATGTTAATGTCTGCTATAAGGCATGGCTGGATGCGGATGTAATAGAAACATGGGCGGAAATCCGTCACGAAGAAAAGAAGTATGTTCAGCTTCATCAGTTTGCTTCTGCTTATCTGCCTATCCGTCGTGGTAATGTCTGGTTGTCACATCTTTCCGGTGCTTGGGCAAATGAAGGACGTCTCTCTCAAGAAATGTTGCAACCGGGAATGAAAGTGATTAAGAACACGGACGGGGTACGCAACTCCCAATCGGCACATGCAGAAGTGATGTTCTCGCTCGACGGCAAACCGCAGGAGAACACGGGACGCGTCATCGGCGCAGCGCTTTGCTACAGCGGCAACTACAAACTGCGTATTGACACGCAAGAAGACGACTGGCACCATTTCCTCGCCGGCATCAACGAAGAAAACTCCTGGTACAACCTGAAAAAAGAAGAAGTGTTCCGCACCCCCGCATTGGCACTAACCTACAGCGATGAAGGGATGAGCGGATGCAGCCGGAAATTCCACCAATGGGCACGCCTGCATAAACTCGCCAACGGGAACACTCCCCGCAAAATTCTGCTGAACAGTTGGGAAGGCGTCTATTTCGACATCAACGAACAGGGCATGGACCAGATGATGGGTGACATCGCTGCCATGGGAGGCGAACTGTTTGTAATGGACGACGGTTGGTTCGGCGACAAATATCCGCGCAAAAACGACTCTTATGCCTTAGGCGACTGGACCGTAGACAAGACCAAACTCCCCGGCGGACTGCAATCATTACTTGACAACGCCCGGAAACACGGCATACGGTTCGGCATCTGGCTGGAACCGGAAATGGCTAATACCAAAAGCGAACTGTACGAAAAGCACCCCGAATGGATTATCAAGGCACCCGAACGGGAAGTGGTATGCGCCCGCGGCGGCACACAAGTCGTGCTCGACCTCTCCAACCCGCAAGTGCAGGATTTTATCGTACAGACGGTGGACGAACTGATGAATTCCTATCCCGACATTGATTATATCAAGTGGGACGCCAATATGTCCATCATCACCCAAGGTTCGCAATACCTGACCAAAGACAATCAAAGCCACCTGAACATCGAATACCACCGGGGTTTTGAGAACGTGTGCCGACGCATTCGCGCCAGCTATCCGCAACTGACGATACAAGCTTGCGCCAGCGGCGGCGGACGTGTCAACTACGGTGTACTGCCCTACTTCGACGAATTCTGGACAAGCGACAATACGGATGCACTTCAGCGTATCTACATCCAATGGGGCACTTCCTATTTCTTCCCCGCCATCGGCATGGGGGCGCATATCAGCGCAAGCCCCAACCATCAGACATCGCGTTCCGTTCCATTGAAGTTCCGTATTGATGTAGCGATGAGCGGGCGCTTAGGTATGGAAATACAGCCCAAGGATATGACGGAAGCGGAAAAGGCATTGTGCAGAAACGCCATTACCGAATACAAAACGATACGTCCCGTCGTACAGTTCGGAGATATTTACCGTTTACTTTCTCCGTATGACAAACAGGGCGCAGCTTCGCTGATGTATGTATCGCCGGAAAAGGACAAAGCCGTATTCTACTGGTGGAAAACGGAACATTTCTGCAACCAGCACTTGCCACGGGTGAAGATGGCAGGGCTTGATCCGGACAAATATTATAAGGTGCATGAGCTGAACCGCATCGACACTGAACCTTTGAAATTTGAAGGTAAAAGTTTCAGCGGTGCATATCTGAATGACAACGGACTGGAAATTCCCTCTACCCACAGAGTGGAATCTTCGAAACAAAACGAATATGCCAGCCGCGTGCTTTATCTGGAAGAAGTAACTCCCTCATTTTCCGACAACCGGATAGAACAACGCCCTCCGTTACGTGTTCTTTGCTTAGGCAACTCTATCACCCGCCACGAATATAAAGCGGACATCGAATGGTTCTCCGAATGGGGCATGGCAGCATCCAAAGAAGAAAACGACTATTGCCATCAATTGGAGAAGATGCTCTCGCAAAACCGTCCCGGCACAGTGGTTACCCCGCTGAACATCGCTTATTGGGAACGTAACCTGAATTGCAATATCGACTCGCTGATTGGCACTCATGTTACGGACAAGGATGTGATTGTTATCCGCTTGGGAGAAAACGTACAAGATAAGGAAGCATTCAAATCAGGTATCCTCCGATTGGTGGAATATTGCAAGCGGAAAGCAGACAAAGTAGTCATCACCGGTTGTTTCTGGAAGGATGAGGAAAAAGAACGTGCCATCATCAACGCTGCGCATATGCATGGACTCACTTTCATTCCGATTGACTGGATAGACCGCTTGTATGATTCACGTCCGAAAGTCGGAGACACTCTTTATGACATACACGGAAAGCCATATACTGTAACCAAGGATTTCATCATCGCACATCCCGACGACGAAGGCATGAAGAAGATAGCGGAAGCAATATATAGGGTTCTCTAATGCCCCCGGTGCTTCATTCTTCCATTATTTACAACTGTATAGTTCCAATTAATGAGAAACTACAGTTGTATGAATAAAGAATTTCAGTTTAAACCCAAAATGGAGAGAACGCCTTGGCTTACCTCCAGAAGAGTCATGGAAAAACGTTCTGGAAAAACCCGCTCCTCTCCCCATGGAAAAAGGAGTATATGTGACTTATGAAGGAATACCTGAAATGTGGAAAAAATAGTCAGTTGCCCGTCATTGATAAACCTCACATCAATGGCGGGTTTCCTTTCAAAGAAACAGTATGCAGCGATAGCCGACAAGGAATTTGCAATAAAAAAGGAGAAAAGACTTACCAAGTCTTAGAATTCCTTTTACCGATATTCTTGAGGAGAAACAAAGATATGGAACTTTAGACAAATAAACTACACCATCAAAGAGTATAAAACACCAGTGCGACAAACAAATTTCTATTGTTTATCGCACTGATATTTAACTATTTAGCTTATCTGTGGATGTTAGTACTCCTCCTCGTTGAAGAAGAAATCCTCCTTACTAGGATAATCCGGCCAAATATCTTCGATACTCTCATAGATTTCGCCCTCATCTTCCATCTCTTGGAGGTTCTCAATAACTTCAAGAGGAGCACCCGAACGCATGGCATAATCAATCAATTCATCCTTGGTTGCCGGCCAGGGAGCATCTTCAAGTTTTGATGCAAGTTCCAATGTCCAATACATAATCTTGAGTATTTTAAGTGAATACTAAATTTGTCTCGTTTTCTATTTTTCGGCAAAAGTATAATAAAATCTATCATTTCCAACTATTATCCCAAAATATTTCATTATTTTGTTCATCAAAATTAATTTTTCGGGATAATACAAACAAATAATCTGATAATCTGTTGACAAATGCTAATACTTCGGGAGAAATTGTACAAGTTTCAGACAAAGCCAGAATGCGTCTTTCAGCTCTCCGGCAAATCGTACGGCAAACATGGCAAACGGCTGCTCCACGACTTCCGCCGGGAATGATGAAAGCACAAAGTTCGGGTAATTGCTCGTCCAGCTTATCAATCTCCCGCTCAATACTTTCCACATGTTCAGGGGTAATGATACTGGCGGGTTTCAGTTGTGTTTTCTCCTGGTCGGTGGCCAGGTGTGAACCGATGGCGAATAACTTATGTTGAATACTCAAGATAAAATCCCGGTCGGATTCCTCCTGCAGATAAGTGTGCAGCCATCCCAGGTGAGAATTTAATTCATCCACCGTTCCGTAAGCTTCCAGGCGGATATGAGTCTTTGGAACGCGACTTCCGCCGACAAGACTGGTAGTTCCTTTGTCTCCGGTCTTTGTATATACAAGGCTCTTTTTCATAACTTTCTTTTTTACTATTATAGATGGTAAACGTACAAAGGTTCTTAGAAGTTGATGATATACTGCTGTTTTATCTTCGTTTTATCAAAAAATAGCAAACCGACGTCATACAGGTCGAAAGTTATTCCTACCCTTTCGTCAGCCTGCCACTTTTTCCAAAGCGCTTTCATCTCTTTGGAATAGCAGATACCATGGACTACAAATACACTTTTAAGGGTAGTACGGTGTACGCAAACCCGAAATACTTCTTCCAATAAGTCCGGATTTTGGTAATCGTTCAGATACAGAAAATCGACTGAAGTATCCGCATCCAGAAACAGTTCCGACAAATCGGAAGCAAAGAGATAAGAAGCCGATGGTTTAGCAGACTGTAAGTACAGGGATGTCGAGGAAGGACGCCCAACCTCAATAATCGTATCAGGCTGTACTCTATTTACCAACCGGAACAAAAAACGGTTTACCTTTTGAGAACCTTTGGTCCACCCACACTCTCTTACCATCTTTTTTTGTTCTTCTTTCAAGGAAGAATAAGCATAGTAAGGCATCTTCTCATAAATTACATCGGTAATGAGACTGAAAGCAAATGGGGAATGGACACCATATCCGCAACGATGACGGAAGCGGGAAAGCCAGATAAAAGGTCTTTTTATACAGAGTAGAAGATTCATAAAACAATCATTCGTATTTTTATTCTCCCGACAAAGATATATTTTTTTATTGAAAAAGGGTTGGTTCTTTGCAGGAACCAACCCTTATTCATTTATTCCAAGTTACTACTGCAGTCTGAATGACACAGGCACAGTATATTTCACTCGAACTTTCTTACCATTTTGCACTCCGGGAGTCCATTTCGGCATAGAACTTATCACGCGGATAGCTTCTTTATCCAAATAAGGATCAACCCCTCGCACCACTTCAGGATTAGAAATCGTTCCGTCTCTATCTACTACAAACTGAACAATGACTTTTCCCTGTGAGCCAGTTTCTTGCGAAATCGTCGGATATTTGATATTGCTACCTAAATATTTCATTAAAGCAGCTGTACCTCCAGGAAACTCCGGCATGACTTCAATACTTACGTGAATAATGTCTTCAACTACCGTTTCTGTTTCTACCACTGGTGGTATCCAAATAACGTCATGAACCGCATTCATATCCTCTGACACTGTAGAAACGTTATCCGTCACCTCCATATTGTTTTCCACTATTTCGAACAATTCTGTTACCTTAGTTTCGGGAGGAGGAGGCGGTTCCAGTTTCTCTTCAGGGAATGTGATCGGAACTAGCTCTGTTACAAAGATGGATTCATCATCTGGTGATAGTGCTGCAACTCTGACATCATGTTGTGTCCATTCGAACGAAACGAACATGAAGGCTAGCGCAACAACCAAACCCATCAACAACCAAGAACCCCGTTGATTCTCAATTGCAGCCTTTTTTGATTTCTTGGCTTCCATAAAAAATGTGTTTAAGTAATTAATAATAGAAAATATATAGTATATATACTACTTTTCGTTTTTCCTCTTAAGCATTACTTAAAGTGCTCTCTCGCTGCAATAAATATAGTCTTTTTATGGATAGGTTGTTACGACGCCCCTTGTTTATTTTATTCTTTTCTCTTCTTTTCGATAAAATTTATGAATTAATCCTCATATCGGACAACCTGTCCATTCCTGTCAACAATAATCCTTGAATATATGTCTTTCAAAGCACACAAGAATAAATCTTTGCTACTCGCCCAATCTTTCATCTTTCACCACTTATCACATTCAAAGGAACAGCTATTTCTTTCCTGAACTATTAATAGATAAGTTCTGTTTCATTAAATATAAACTTCCTTTTCACTAATAGATAACTTATTCTTCACCTGATTCAAACTATAAATGCAAGTTCTGTTTTTATAAATGGAACTTGCGTTTACAAAAACAGAACTTGCATTTATATAATCAAAGCTTTCATTTATAGATTACAAACAGCCAAAAGGAACTTCTCTATTAGACGAAAGAAACTTTGCATAGGAAAGAAAGGAAGTTTTCTATTAATAGCCAATGCAAGAGATAGTACATAAGAAGATTCCAATAAAGAGAAGATTATATATTTGGAAAAACAATCAACGGTATACAGTTAACCAGATATAACGGCATATTTCAGCAATAAACGGGATGCCGAACTGTCGCTAAATAGGTTCGCACTCATCAATATGGATGAATTTGACCAGAACCGAGTGAGCCAGCAGTCATTTCTGAAACATATTCTTCAAGAACCGGTTGTCAACGTCCGGCGTCCGCATAGCACCGCTACTCAAGAGATGCGCCGATACAGAGGATAAATTTGCAATAAAATGAGATACGGTGAAAGATGGCAGATCAGTGACAGATCATTTTACATCTATCACCAACGTACAACTACCATAGACAGAGAGTTTCAGCAGAAGGTGAAAGATTGAAAGATAAAAGCATGAAAAAAAGCTTTAGTGGAGGGAGTATAGATATAAGACGAAACATCGTCTAACTAATTTTCGTTCTACTTAAATTGAAAAATAGACTCATTTAAATGGAGCCTGCGTTCAACTTTAGTAGAACGAAAATAATCATGTAGATTAAATAAATTATTTATGAAAGAACCGAAAATAAGTATAGCGTCATAACAGATTATCTTTTACGATTCTCCGTTTGACAGGTTTAGATTAAACGAATAGTACTTATTTTGCTTTTTTCTTTTTCTTCGCGTTATCCTTCTTACGCATATCCTGGTATTTCTTATATTGTTCATCGGTCAGAATGCTTTTTATTTTAGCATCTATTTCCTGCCTTTTCTTTTGCATTTCTTCCCGCGTAGGTCTTTCATTCGATTTATTTTTCGCAGGTCTCATTTCTTTCATTGCAGCTTTGAAATCTTTGGCCTGCTTTTCATTCAAGCCCAGATCGGCAACAATCTGTTCCATACGTTTCTCTCTATCAGCCTTTCCATTCTGACGATTTTGAGCCATACATACAGTTGAGCCAATCAATAACGCAACTGCCAAACTTAAAATTTGCTTTCTCATCATTTTAATTCTCATATTAAATAAGTTATGTATGTTAGACCTCACAAATGAGTGAAAGTTAATTCGATGATGAGGTTAAAACTGTTTTTTCACATTATTTATCAAAGGGTAGCTAGTATCACATCGAAAAACGAATAAACGTTTTCTTATCCGGTAAAAAAACAGCAGCATCCAGTTTATCGGTTTAGAAATATTATTTCTATATTTGCAGGAGACAGATCAAAAGCTTGACATACCCTTATGCAAACCTATTACAAAACCGATTAATAATTAAAACGATGAGAACACTTTTCTTTATTCTGCCATTTATCTTTATCACTACAGGATGTATTAAACAGAATACAGAAAAAAGTGATATTTTGACAAGAGAGGATATAGCCAAATTTGACAGTTTATTTAATGCCTGGGAAAAAGAAATACACAACAATCCCAAAGCACAATTAAGTTCAAGTACCCGTGCTTACACCATTTTACCCCAATTCAAAGAGCTAAAAGCTATGGGTAAGAAAATTATCCCATGTATCATAGAACAGTTTGAAAAGGACAATAACACTTTTTTTGCTTTACCTCTTTATGACGAATTACAAGATAATGACAGCCTAAAATCTCACAGAGAAACAAGCGAACAAGATAAAGTGAGCGAGATTGTACAGAAATTCAGAGAACAGGAAAAAAGAAAGATGTGGGAAGAAGCTAATAGCTACAAGACGTCTATAACCGACACTACTTTCCTGAAGACAAGAGGGACGATGTCGTATGCTGCAATAGATTTATTCACGGGACGAGGTTTCAATAAAGATTACGCATTTAATCAGGTTGTCTATTTGAAAGCCTTACAAAGAGCCCAGAAACATCTGTCTATCGTAAATGGTCAGTTGGCATGCGACTTAAAGTCAGGTACAGAAATATATATTTCCGAAGATTTATACCTATTTATCACCGACCTTTTTAAGGATTGGAATACGTGGCTGGAATCGGGAAAATATAAGATAATAAAAGACGAACAAGGGCTTTATACAGTGCTACCTAAGAAAACCAACCAGTCATCGCAAACGAACTCCGTCACATTGCGACCTATTCCCCGTGACATTCCGACTGGAGAGGACATAAGTCCCGCTTCGCTTTCTATAGAAACAGAACACGATCATTATCCGCTATCAACTACAGAAGTAAAAATAACCATCACCAACCACTCTCACTATGAATATGAGTGCGGAGAAAAATACAGCCTTGCTTACTATAACAAAAGTAAACGGCAATGTTTCCCATTGCGACCGATCCTGTCGTTAATGATATACTGTGGATTTTCCCACCGGAGCACCCGAGTCACCAACAAACAATTAAACTCTATACATCAGAATCCCCCAACCATCCAGGGAAATACCGTATCTACAAATCATTCAACAGAGGCACCAAAGTGGCTTATGGAGAATTTGAATTACTACCTTAATGTGAATCTTCAACAGCAAGCACACTCCGGATCAGTAACATTCGGATAACAGCTAATCATTTCAGTAACGATTCTTTCGTCGATGACGCGTGCAAATCCATCATGCCCGAATTTCGGGGCTCAGTTGTAATTCTTGGGGGATTAAGTTTAGTCAATTCCCTTCATGCATATACCTTTGCTAGCCTAAAAAGGAAGAAGCTCATATCCACTACTCCTCTAAATGATGCCCTAAATGCTTTGATTTTAGCATTAAATGCTTCCGCTGCTGCATTTGTACTCCTGTTCACAAAGAAGTTCAAAATCCTTTCATAATGGTTCTCAATAGAGTTTGCTACTGTTGTGAATGTATCGTATCCATATTCTTCAATCTTATTATACCATAGTGCCAGCTTTGCTCTTGCTACATCCTTGTCATAGTTTGTGG
>NZ_QTMZ01000024.1:0-89251 GCF_003602935.1 Bacteroides sp. AM54-2NS | reverse complement strand
TATTCCTCGCATTATTAATTAATAGAGGGGAATTACCTCACAAATCGTCTATTTCATTTATTATATCCACAATCGTCCATAGCTACATTATCCTATATATAATCCATTACATAGTATATAGGGAATATAACATTCAAGATATTCTAATTTTCAAGGTCTCAAAACCACGTATTAATAAAAAAATTAATTATCTTTGTGTGAATTACCAAATATACATAGTTATGAACCAACAATTCTTGAAAGAAATAGAAAAAGGCTCTAAAAGTGCTCTTGTCAAAAAGAGGATTATTACACATTATATATATAATGGAAGTTCTACAATTCCCGATCTTTCAAAAGAGCTGGATTTAAGTGTACCGACTGTCACCAAATTTATCGGTGAAATGTGTGATGACGGATATATTAATGATTATGGCAAATTGGAAACTAGTGGCGGACGCATCCCAACCTCTATGGGCTTAATCCGGAATCCGGTTACTTTTTGGGTGTAGACATCAAAAGATTCGCCGTCAATATCGGACTGATAAATTTCAAAGGCGATATGGTAGAATTGAAAATGAATATACCTTATAAGTTTGAGAACTCAATCGAAGGGATGAATGAGTTATGCAAGCATATTCTCAATTTTATAAAGAAACTCACTATTAATAAAGAGAAGATCTTAAATATTAATGTAAATGTGTCGGGGCGTGTAAATCCTGAATCAGGGTATAGCTTCAGCCAATTCAATTTTGAGGAAAGGCCGTTGGCGGATGTATTATCCGAAAAATTGGGATATAAAGTAACCATTGATAATGACACGCGTGCCATGACTTATGGCGAATATATGCAAGGCTGCGTAAAAGGAGAAAAGGATATCATTTTTGTAAATGTAAGCTGGGGAGTAGGTATCGGAATTATTATTGATGGTAAGATTTATACCGGGAAATCCGGATTCTCCGGTGAATTTGGACACATGAGTGCTTATGATAATGAGATAATCTGCCATTGCGGGAAAAAAGGTTGTTTGGAGACGGAAGCTTCCGGATCGGCACTTCATCGTATCTTATTAGAGCGTATTCAAAGTGGGGAAAGTTCCATTCTATCTACACGAATCGCCACAGAGGAAAATCCGATCACTCTTGATGAGATCATTGCCGCTGTGAATAAAGAAGACCTGCTTTGCATTGAAATTGTAGAAGAAATCGGACAGAAACTAGGCAAACAGATTGCCGGGCTAATCAATATCTTCAACCCGGAACTGGTCATTATAGGTGGAACTTTATCTTTAACCGGCGATTATATCACCCAACCCATAAAAACAGCCGTACGCAAGTACTCTCTAAATCTGGTTAATAAAGATTCAGCCATCATCACATCTAAGCTGAAAGACAAAGCCGGCATCGTTGGCGCTTGTATGCTCGCACGCAGCAGAATGTTTGAAAGCTAGTTTTATCTTCTACGTTGGGAGAAAAAGTTATCTATAAAGCGAACGATATAGACTACGGCTACTCCGGCAACCACTAAAACAATAATACGACTCAACATAGATTACATTTTTATATTTCACATCTATTACATACGCAGGATTTCCCTTTTAAAATAAGAATAGGGAATCCTGTAAAAATTAGAACGCTGATTATTAATTAATAATCAGCGTTCTAATTTGAGAGCCGCTAGCCAGACTTGAACTGGCGACCTACGCGTTACGAATGCGTTGCTCTACCAACTGAGCTATAGCGGCGTTTGTCTCTCGTTTACGGCGTGCAAAATTACAGCTTTATTTGAGAAAACAAAAAGAATCCGATTATTTTTTGAGCTTAATTTTTAAATCAACTTTTGTTGACGTTATCTAAAACTTTTCTTTGCGTTCAAATTTTCCGTCCTCGGTATAGTACTTCCATGTACCCTTCGGTTTATTATTTGCATACTTTCCACGAAGTTTCAATGTCCCATCTTCATAATATTCGCGGTAACGACCATGGCGTTTCCCTTCTTTTACTTCCGCTTCACTCTTCAATGCTCCCTCCGGATAAAACTCCCGTAAAACGTTTCCTTCAAACTTTTCGATATAGAAACGTTTCAGTTCGCTCATCTGCTCTTTTTCGGTCTCTGCATCTTCGTTCATTTCCTTATCATCTTCATCGGTAGCAATAGCAACGTCAACCTCTTCCAGTTGATATGGGCTATAATCCATCACATACTGCAAAGAAGCCGACTGATCCTCTCCTATAATCTGCATAGTCCAGTAAGGAAATGAATACAAAACGTCTTTGTTTGATTGTATTTCATTCCATGTAGCAGGATTCATCATCGGTTTCAACTGGGAATAAAACTTGCGCACATCTGTATATAAGAAAATAGTAGAACTTGATTTTAAATATGACAGTGCATTTTCAAAACCCGGATTATTTTTTAATAAATTCTTCTGCTCGTAATCTTCTACAAAGGAAAGTAAAGAAGCAGCTTTATTACTAAAAACTACATAATCGTCAACATAAGTATAGTATGGCTTCTCAAATTTATCAAATAGCTTTCCAAAGAACAAGCGAAAAAAGCCTTTCATTTCGACATAATTAATCTCGAAATCCTTATAATTAGCAGTCTTAATCTTAACTGGAGTACGTCGCTTAATCTTCTTTTCAATGAATTCCATGTTCTTACGGGCATCTTTAATACTTTTAGCCCTGATAGCCAGAATCAGTTCGGGATCATGTCCTAACAAACCTGGTTCGGATTGGGTAATAGCAAACTCTCCTGACATCCAACTCAAAAAGTTTTCTTCCAAAGATATACCGAATAACCCTTCTATCTTTTTCCGGGAACTTTGATAAGAATCATACAACTGTTTATTGTGAACCGACAGTGCATTCTCCAGTTCCTTTACAAAGGTCACCGGACTATTGAAACCTATATTCGTATAAAGAGCTGTCCGCCCGGACAGAATCTCATGTGCTTTCATTTTATGTTTTCCCGAATTCAACAAAGCAGTGACATAAGGATCGGCAGAATCTTTTTTCAATGTATATCCTTTCACTTCCATCCGCTCCTTATTCGTATTTAAATAAAGTCCGGCAAAATTCATGGAATTGCTAAACAGATCAATGTACTCATTTCTTGTACCTAAATAAATAGACATAAATTGAGGTACACGCGCATAATTGACAAAGACTCTGACAAGTCCCTTACCGGAAACCAACTTCTCTGTTTCAATAAAAGACTGATCAAGCCCGATTTTAGGTTTATTACGCGAATCAATAGCCGACTCGACAAGTCCGGATGTGTATGAACCAACCAAATGATTATCGACAAAAGCAATATAGAAAATATCCCTCGTCTCGGAATCGCGCATTTCAAGGATATTAATGCTATTATGCATCCGATTAGTCACAGTAAAACCACTCATAACCAATACGGTTTCAACCTGGTCTTTCAATAAGTCCATCTTTGATGTCTTCTGCATATCCAAGATAAGCAAAAAATCCCACTCTGTGGCACGAGTCTTATGAAGCGAAATAAGCATATCCCGTTCACCGACAAGCGACAATAATACCTTATTGCTTTTAACAACGGAATCCAGCTTCTCCACACTTTTCGTCACCTCCTCAAAAGATTTCGCTTTCTTCAGGCATTGCCACGTCTCGCTTCCACTAAACTTCTCCCAATCTTCAATCGGAGCCGATGACTGAATAATAAATGCCGCATCTTCCGGAACCAGATAGATCTGCTGAATATTACGATCAGGTGAGACAAATAAATAAACTACGGAATATACAACATATACCGCCAAAGCCAATGCAGCCACAACTAAAGTTCTCTTCACTATTTTCGAGGTACTTTTTTTCTTCTCCGGGCCTGCATTTTGCTCTCCTTGCCCGCAATTTAATTCATTCATTATTGAGTTGTTATAAACTTGAATGGACAAAAATAGTAAAAAAGATGAGATTAATTAGTTAATTCATACTCATTTAGTGAATTAGTTCAATAAACAAGATTTTATAAAAAACAGTATAAAGGAGATATCCTCCCTCCTATTTTTATAAAAAACTATTCTGAATAAAGCATAAACCATTGACTCGTATCGTAAATATGTATTAACTTTACAGCATGAAAAAGAAATTCCAACTCGAAGTTCCGGGAGGAGCCGATAAAGTCTTACTTCATACCTGTTGTGCTCCTTGTTCATCAGCCATTATTGAATGTATGATGCAACATCACATCACCCCTGTTATCTATTATTGCAATCCTAACATCTATCCGCTGGAAGAGTATATGATAAGAAAAGACGAATGTACACGCTATGCCCAATCATTGGGATTGGAGATAATAGATGCTGATTACGATCATGAAAACTGGCGATGCCATATAGCAGGAATGGAGCAGGAACCCGAAAGAGGAGGACGCTGCCTACGTTGCTTTAAACTACGCTTATTGGAGACCGCCCGTTATGCGCATGAACATGGCCTTTCCGTAATAACCACAACGCTTGCTTCCAGTCGTTGGAAAAGTCTGGAGCAGATTAATGAAGCCGGACAATATGCCACCGCTTCATACCCGGATGTCACATACTGGGAACAGAATTGGCGGAAAGGCGGACTTAGCGAACGACGTATCGCCATTATTAAAGAGTATAACTTCTACAACCAACAATATTGCGGTTGTGAATTCAGCATGAGAAAAGAAGAATAAAACAAACCCGCCATTACTAGCTAACCAATGAATCGAAGTAAAAAAGGTAAAAACAGAAAGCTATTCAAAAAGAAATCACATTCCAATAACAGATTAGGATGTATCATCGCCATCATTGTGCTCATTCCTATTCTTTTTGGCGTCTATTTATATTGCCAACAGATTAATACCCAGAATAATAATGAACCGCAAACCGATATCTCCCTTCAAATTCCACTTGGCAAAGATCTGGAGACACCCATACCATTAGTTCCCCGGCAAGAACAAATAATCCGGCATAGCGGATATACCGTATCATATAACAAAGATTTAAAAATACCCAACTGGGTCTCTTACGAATTAACCCGGGAAGAAACCAAAGGAAAAGAAAAAAGAGGCAATCGTTTTATTGCCGACCCATTAGTGACAGGCCCGATTGCAACCAATACTGACTACACCCGTTCAGGATACGACAAAGGACACATGGCGCCTGCTGCAGATATGAAATGGAGTCCTGAAGCCATGAAAGAATCATTCTATTTCAGCAATATGTGTCCCCAACATCCCCAGTTAAATAGAAGAGGATGGAAAAATCTGGAAGAAAAAATCCGGAATTGGGCTATAGCAGATAGTGCCATTATTATTATATGTGGACCTATTATTGAAAAACAGCCTAAAACGATTGGGAAAAATAAGGTCGTAGTACCTCAACGGTTTTTCAAAGTAGTCCTATCTCCTTTTGCCAAACCGATACGGGCTATCGGCTTCTTATTCAACAATGAGCAGGCAGTAGAACCTCTATCTTCATATGTAGTCACAGTGGATAGCATCGAGAGCCTGACTAATATGGATTTCTTCGCACCTTTACCCGATGAGATAGAAAACAAAATAGAAGCAAATGCAAATTATTCCCTCTGGCCGAACTAAGTAGCAAAACTCGTTTCTCTGAAATGAATTCATTTCCCTATGCCAATGGCATTCTAGTTACAAACAGACTTGCACTTCAATAAAAGGGAGTTGTTGTATTACTCTCAAGGTTTCACATTGTAACGTCAAGAGATTGTCTTATTCCCACATATTGTGGGAAAGTATTCTCTTATTTTATGAGAAAACATTCCCATATATTGCGAGAAAATAGTCCCACAATATATTGGAATAATGGAACTACGCTGGAAACAAAAAGATAATTGCAATGAATGCCAAGCAGCACAATAAGCAACTGAATAAATCAAGCAAGGCAAACGCAACGTGAAAGAATGGATTCATTACCGCATCGAAAGAAAACATACTTTTGATATAGTCTTCTTATGATTCATCCTAAAAAGAGAACAATCCTATCCAAATTCTTTTTATCTTTGGCGAACTTTTTAAATATACCTCAAAAGATGAAGAGAAAAAAGAGAAATATTCTACTATCAATTCTAATCGGAGCATTCCTCCTTTGTGCAATTGCCGGAGGCACCTTTTATTACTATCTGTTTGCTCCTCAATTTCATCCATCTAAAACTGTATATATTTATGTAGACCGGGATGACACAGCCGACTCTATCTATCATAAAATACAAAAATTCGGGCATGTCAATAAGTTCACCGGATTCCAGTGGATGGCAAAATATAAAGATTTCGATCAGAATATCCATACCGGACGTTATGCCATTCGCCCAAATGACAATATCTATCACGTATATAGTCGCTTTTCCAGAGGCTATCAGGAAGCGATCAACCTTACCATAGGAAGTGTCCGGACATTAGACCGGTTAGCACGAAGCATTGGAAAACAACTCATGATAGACTCTGCCGAAATCGCCAGCCAGTTATTCGACTCTACTTTCCAGGCTCAAATGGGATACACAACCATAACACTCCCCAGCCTTTTCATACCTGAAACCTATCAGGTATATTGGGATATGAGCGTAGACGACTTCTTTAAACGAATGAAGAATGAGCACGAACGCTTCTGGAACAAAGAACGTCTGGCACAAGCCACCGCTATCGGCATGACACCGGAAGAAGTCAGCACTCTTGCTTCCATCGTTGAAGAAGAAACCAACAACAATGAAGAAAAGCCAATGGTAGCCGGATTGTATATCAACCGTTTACATCAAGATATGCCTTTGCAGGCAGATCCTACCATCAAATTTGCACTACAGGATTTCGGTCTGCGCCGAATCACCAACGAAAATTTAAAAGTCAATTCCCCCTATAACACCTATATAAATACCGGTCTGCCTCCAGGCCCCATCCGTATCCCTTCTAAAAAGGGAATAGACAGCGTATTGAACTATACCAAACATAACTATATCTACATGTGTGCTAAAGAAGATTTTTCCGGAACTCACAACTTTGCATCCAATTATGCCGACCACATGGCAAATGCAAGAAAATACTGGAAAGCCCTGAATGAAAGAAAGATTTTCAAGTAAATTTGTGATAAAACGAACGGAAAAGCCTATCTTTGCCCGATAGATTAACAAACTGTGATCAACACTAAATAAAAGAAATATATATGAGCAAGCAACTCTTACTTGGCGATGAAGCCATTGCACAAGCTGCACTGGATGCCGGACTTTCAGGTGTTTATGCCTATCCTGGTACTCCTTCAACTGAAATTACGGAATATATTCAAATGGCCCCAATAACGACCGAACAGAATATACACAACCGTTGGTGTGCCAATGAAAAAACAGCGATGGAAGCTGCGTTGGGTATGTCATTCGTTGGTAAACGGGCATTAGTTTGTATGAAGCACGTAGGTATGAATGTAGCTGCCGACTGTTTTGTCAACTCTGCCATCACAGGCGTGAAAGGTGGATTGATCGTGATAGCAGCAGACGACCCCAGTATGCACTCTTCGCAGAACGAACAAGACAGCCGTTTCTACGGAGATTTCTCACTGATTCCCATGTACGAACCCAGCAATCAGCAGGAAGCGTATGATATGGTATACAGTGGTTTCGAATTCTCTGAAAAATTGGGCGAACCTATCTTGATGCGTATGGTAACCCGCCTTGCACACTCCCGCTCTGGAGTAGAACGCAAAGCACAAAAACCACAGAATGGCATCTCTTTCAGCGAAGATCCTCGTCAGTTCATCTTGTTACCTGGAAATGCCCGTAAACGCTACAAAGTATTACTTGCGCGCCAAGACGAGTTTATCAAAGCTCGGAAGAATCACCTTATAATAAATATACAGATGGTCCTAACAAAAAGTTAGGAATTATCGCTTGTGGCATCGGCTACAACTATCTGATGGAAAACTATCCTGAGGTTGCGAATATCCGGTACTTAAAATCGGCCAGTATCCATTGCCTAAAAAGCAATTACATCAATTGATTGACTCCTGTGACGAAATCCTCGTTCTGGAAGACGGACAACCATTTGTAGAAAAACAATTGAAAGGTTATCTGGGCATCGGCGTTAAAGTAAAAGGACGCTTGGACGGCACTCTGTCACAGGATGGAGAATTAAATCCGGACTCTGTAGCCCGCGCCGTAGGCAAAGAGAATAAATCGGAATTCGGCATTCCTTCTGTCGTAGAAATGCGTCCGCCTGCACTTTGCGAAGGTTGCGGACATCGCGATATGTATATCACACTAACCGAAGTTCTGAAAGAAGAATACCCATCTCATAAAGTATTCAGCGACATCGGCTGTTACACATTAGGCGCGAATGCTCCTTTCAATGCAATCAACTCATGCGTAGACATGGGCGCCTCCATCACGATGGCGAAAGGTGCGGCTGACGGAGGTCTTTTCCCGGCTGTAGCTGTCATCGGAGACTCCACATTCACCCATTCCGGAATGACCGGACTATTAGATTGTGTGAACGAGAATGCCAGTGTAACCATCGTCATCTCCGACAATGAAACTACCGCCATGACAGGCGGACAGGACTCTGCCGGAACCGGACGTATCGAAGCGATCTGTGCAGGTATCGGAGTAGATCCGGCTCATATCCGCGTCGTTACTCCGTTGAAGAAAAACTATGAGGAGATGAAGCAAATCATTCGCGAAGAGATCGAATACCGTGGTGTATCTGTCATTATTCCACGTAGAGAGTGTATCCAGACATTAGCACGCAAAAAAAGAAGTAAGTAAGCCATGAAGAAAGACATTATATTATCAGGAGTCGGTGGACAGGGAATTCTGTCTATTGCTACAGTGATCGGCAAAGCTGCCTTGAAAGAAGGATTATATATGAAACAAGCAGAAGTGCACGGAATGAGCCAACGCGGAGGAGATGTTCAATCCAACCTCCGTATCAGCGACCAGCCGATTGCTTCAGACTTGATCCCATCAGGTAAATGCGACCTTATCATTTCATTGGAACCCATGGAAGGATTGCGCTACCTCCCTTATCTTAGCCCTAACGGTTGGTTAGTGACTAACGAAACTCCGTTTGTCAATATCCCCAATTATCCGGAAGCAGACAAAGTAATGGCAGAAATCAATAAGCTGCCTCACAAAATTGTGTTGAACGTAGACAAAGTAGCCAAAGAAGTAGGCTCCGCCCGCGTTGCCAACATAGTCTTACTGGGAGCAACCATTCCATTCCTTGGCATCGACTACGGAAAAGTACAAGACAGCATCCGTGAAATCTTCCTGCGCAAGGGAGAAGCAATTGTAGAAATGAATCTTAAAGCATTGGCTGCCGGCAAGGAAATTGCAGAAAAGCTAATGTAATAACAGGCATTATCATGAATACACAATACTGGGAAGAAGAACTAGAAACCATGAGCCGGGAGAAGTTGCAGGAATTACAACTTCGACGGCTTAAGAAAACAATCAATATAGCTGCAAACTCCCCATATTACAAAGAAGTTTTCAGCAAACATGGCATCACTGCAGATAGCATACAATCATTAGACGATATCCGCAAATTGCCCTTTACTACCAAAGCCGATATGCGTGCCCACTATCCTTTCGGGCTGGTAGCAGGTGATATGAGCAATGATGGTGTACGTATTCACTCTTCTAGTGGTACTACCGGAAACCCGACAGTTATTGTTCATTCACAGCACGATCTCGACTCCTGGGCCAACCTGGTAGCCCGCTGCCTGTACGCAGTAGGAATACGCAAGACCGACGTCTTCCAAAACAGCTCCGGATACGGTATGTTTACAGGAGGGTTAGGCTTCCAATACGGTGCAGAACGCCTGGGCTGTCTGACAGTCCCTGCCGCAGCCGGAAACAGTAAACGACAGATTAAATTCATCAACGACTTCAAGACTACCGCTTTACATGCTATCCCCAGCTATGCCATCCGCCTTGCCGAAGTCTTTCAGGAAGAAGGCCTTGATCCCAAAGGAACCACACTGAAAACGCTGGTTATCGGTGCTGAACCTCACACCGACGAACAACGCCGGAAAATAGAAAAGATGCTGGGCGTAAAAGCATACAACAGCTTCGGTATGACAGAAATGAACGGTCCCGGTGTTGCTTTCGAATGTCAGGAACAAAACGGAATGCACTTCTGGGAAGACTGTTATCTGGTAGAAATTATCGATCCGGAAACAGGAGAACCCGTTCAGGAAGGAGAAATCGGAGAATTAGTACTTACGACTCTCGACCGGGAGATGATGCCGTTAATCCGCTATCGCACCCGTGACTTAACCCGTATTCTTCCGGGAAAATGCCCCTGCGGCCGCACGCACATCCGTATTGATCGTATCAAGGGACGCAGTGATGATATGTTCATTATCAAGGGAGTAAATATCTTCCCGATGCAAGTAGAAAAGATACTCGTACAATTTCCCGAATTAGGCAGCAATTACCTGATTACACTGGAAACAGTCAACAACCAAGACGAGATGATCGTCGAAGTAGAATTAAGCGACCTTTCCACTGACAATTATATTGAACTGGAGAAGATCCGCAAGGATATAACCCGCCAATTAAAGGATGAAATATTGGTGACTCCCAAAGTTAAACTGGTAAAAAAAGGCTCTCTCCCGCAAAGCGAAGGAAAAGCCGTCCGAGTAAAAGACTTAAGAGACAACAAGTAACAATTCAAATTTCCATGTGCTAATATACCAACCGCTGTTCACCATGCGGAATGGAATATTAGCACATTATTTAATTAATATCATACAGCATGCAATTACTTAAAAAAAGAATTCTGCAAGACGGAAAGTGCTACGAAGGAGGTATCCTGAAAGTAGACGGTTTTATTAATCATCAAATGGACCCTGTCCTGATGAAATCAATCGGAGTTGAGTTTGTCCGCCGTTTTGCAGCCACAAACGTAAATAAGATTATGACGATCGAAGCCAGCGGCATCGCCCCTGCTATCATGACAGGCTACCTGATGGATTTACCAGTTGTATTTGCAAAGAAAAAGTCTCCTAAAACCATCCAGAATGCACTAAGCACCACCGTGCACTCATTCACCAAAGACCGTGATTATGAAGTCGTTATCAGTGCAGATTTCCTCACCCCGAACGACAATGTTCTTTTCGTGGATGACTTTCTCGCATACGGAAATGCCGCATTGGGCATTATCGACCTCGTCAAGCAATCCGGAGCAAATTTGGTAGGAATGGGCTTCATTATTGAAAAAGCCTTCCAGAATGGCCGCAAAATGCTTGAGGAACAAGGTGTCAGAGTAGAAAGTCTGGCCATCATTGAAGACTTATCCAACTGCTGTATTAAAATCAAAGACGAGTAGATTGATTGGGGTTGAAATACTGCCCCTTATCTTTCGTCCTTTTTCCATATTGCACCGCATGCTGCGGACAAACATGATAACATGCCAGGCATGAGGTGCAATCCATTCCCCAAACAGGCCTTCCGTCCACAACTGTAACATTCTCCACCGGGCAACTCTTCTCACAACGCTTACACCCAATACAAGCATCGGTAGCATAAAAATGCTTAGGAGACATCTGAAAACGATTAAACAACGGATTTATAATCCTCGTCTTGATAAAAGGCATACTCCCTTCATGACAGAGAAACAGCTCTTCCCTCTTACTTATCGAAGCATTTATTTTACTGACAGTCGAAACAGCATCCGCTAGTTTTTTCTCTTCCAACTCTTTATTATCCACGTCGAAACCGGGAAGCAAGACATAATTATTAGGCATAGTCACCGAGAAACCAGCGTGACATTCCCAACCTTTATTCTTTAATGCCTTCGCCAGTACTTGCTGGGTAAGCCCGGTATCATCACCACAGGAACAAACAAAAAACAAATATTGTCTTTTATACCCCCTTAAAGAGAGCTGTCGAACAAAGTTCAATACTATTTCAGGAGGTCCCCACGAATAGATAGGAAATACAAAGCCGATCTTTTCATCTGCCTGCAAACTAAACTCCAATGCTCCATTCTTTAGCGCATCAGGAATAAAAAACAACTCTTCTTTTTGCTCTTTGGAAAGCTGATTTGCAATCCACTTAGAATTACCTGTACCGGAGAAATAAAATATCATAGAAAAGTATATAAAAAAGCCGCATCGACGATGTGATGAAACTCTGATAGAACAAGATTTGAGCGCTCGCCCTCTTTGTAATCCACCGGCTTAAAGCTGTCCCGAAGGATGTGGCCCGCCATTGAAGAACGAAGCTTTCTCGGTGCATCAGATTAATTTGAAGAGTTTCCCGATCCAGTCGATACGGCTAATATTTTTGTATCACAAATGTAATAAGAATCTATGAGACTAACAAGAAAAAAAAGGAATTTGTTTACCTACTAACATTTTTTTCACTCCCTTCTATCCACCTAACAAAGAAAAGTGTCAGTTACTAGCTTAGTAACTGACACTTTGTAACTCGTAAACTATTGATGCTTAAGCAGCTTTAGCTTTAGCAACTACAGCTTTGAAAGCTTCCGGGTGATTCATAGCTAAATCAGCCAAAACCTTACGGTTTATTTCAATACCGGCTTTGTGCAGACCGCCCATCAATTTAGAATAAGACATTCCTTCAAGACGTGCAGCAGCGTTGATACGTTGTATCCAAAGAGCGCGGAAGTTTCTTTTCTTATTTCTACGGTCACGGAACGCGTAAGTCAAACCCTTTTCCCAAGTGTTTTTAGCTACGGTCCATACATTCTTTCTTGCACCAAAGTAACCTCTGGTTAATTTCAAAATTTTCTTTCTTCTTGCTTTTGAAGCAACATGATTTACTGATCTTGGCATAGTTTTACTTTTTTTGAATGTTAGCGCCGCTACTTCACGCAGCGAACTTCAGGCTAATGCATTCGGTTAATACTTTAATAATACTTTTACGCTTTTGATTACTTCATTGCTAAGAGTTCCTTAACCTGGCTTACATTTGTTGTATCAACAGTTGTAGAGTAGCACAGATTTCTTTTTCTCTTCTTAGTTTTCTTAGTCAAAATGTGACTGTGAAAAGCGTGCTTTCTTTTGATTTTACCTGTTCCGGTAAGGGTAAACCTTTTTTTAGAACCGGAGTTAGTCTTCATCTTTGGCATCTTACTTGTTTTTAAATTATTAAATATATAATGGCAACGCACTATACCTGCGCGTTACGCATCTTTTCTTATTCTTCGCCCGCTTCCGGCTTCTCTGCTTTTTGTGCAGGAGCAGCAGGTTTCGGTGCTCCGGCCGTTGCAGGCTTTTTAGGAGCTTCTTTCTTCTTCGGAGAAAGCTGGATAGTCATACGCTTACCTTCCAATATCGGCATCTGATCCACTTTTGCATAGTCTTCCAAATCATTCGCAAAACGAAGCAACAATACTTCACCTTGTTCCTTAAAAAGGATAGAACGACCTTTAAAGAATACATAAGCCTTCACCTTATCACCGTCTTCCAAGAATCCTTTAGCATGTTTCAACTTAAAGTTGTAATCATGGTCATCTGTCTGGGGACCAAAACGAATCTCCTTCACATTAACCTTCACCTGCTTCGCTTTCTGTTCCTTCTGACGTTTCTTTAATTGATAAAGAAATTTAGAATAATCAATAATACGACAAACAGGGGGTTGAGCATTAGGAGAAATTTCCACTAAATCCAATTCTTTTTCTTCAGCCATTTTCAGAGCCTGAAAGATTGGATATACTTTCGGTTCAATATCATCGCTTACTATGCGAACTTCCTTGGCACGAATCTGTTCATTGATTCTGTATTGCCCTTTTAGAGTGTCATTCTTCATTAAAAACGTTTACTTCCTAGTTTGATCTTTTTATTGTTATACTAAATATTTTATTTTGAAACGGCTGCAAAGTTACCATTTATTTATCATATTCTGAACTTCTTCGTTCAAAATTTTAGCAAATTCTTCAAATTTCATGGTTCCTTTGTCACCTTCGCCTTGTCTACGAACAGAAACTTCACCATTTTCAGCCTCTTTTTCACCGACAATCAGCATATAAGGAATGCGCTTCATTTCATTATCACGAATCTTGCGGCCGATCTTCTCGTTACGATCATCTACAATCGCACGGATTTCGTGTATTTTCAGATACATCTTCACCTGTTCTGCATATTCATTGAACTTCTCACTGATCGGCAGAATAACTACCTGTTCCGGTGTCAGCCACAATGGGAACTTACCGGCAGTGTGCTCAATCAATACAGCAACAAAACGTTCCATTGATCCGAACGGAGCACGGTGAATCATCACCGGACGATGCTTCTGATTATCAGAGCCCATATATTCAAGTTCAAAGCGTTCCGGCAAGTTGTAGTCAACCTGGATAGTACCCAGCTGCCAACGACGACCGATAGCGTCTTTCACCATAAAGTCAAGCTTAGGACCATAAAAAGCAGCTTCTCCATACTCAATCTTAGCAGGCAAGCCCTTCTCCGCACAAGCCTCGATAATAGCCTGTTCCGCTTTTTCCCAGTTATCATCGCTACCAATATACTTTTCACGGTTCACTTTATCACGCAAAGATATCTGTGCTTCAAAATTCTGGAAATCCATAGAACGGAACACAATAGATATAATATCCATCACACGAAGGAACTCATCTTTCACCTGCTCCGGACGACAGAAGATATGCGCATCATCCTGCGTAAAGCTACGAACACGAGTTAAACCATGTAACTCTCCACTTTGTTCATAACGACAAACCGTACCAAATTCAGCTATACGCAACGGAAGGTCTTTATAAGAACGTGGGAAGTTTTTGTAAATCTCACAGTGGTGAGGACAGTTCATTGGTTTCAAGAAATACTCTTCCCCCTCTTCCGGAGTATGGATAGGTTGGAAAGCATCCTTGCCATATTTTGCATAGTGACCCGAAGTCACATACAGCAACTTATTACCGATTGGCGGAGTAATCACCTCCTGATAATCGTAACGTGTCTGGATACGACGTAAGAACTCCTGCAGACGCAGACGCAATGCAGTACCTTTCGGCAACCACATAGGAAGTCCCTTACCTACAGTTTCGGAGAACATAAACAACTGCATCTCCTTACCAATCTTACGATGGTCACGCTTCTTCGCTTCTTCCAATAACACCAGATATTCATCCAGCATTTTCTTCTTCGGGAACGTGATACCATAAATACGAGTCAGCATCTTACGATCTTCATGACCACGCCAATAAGCACCAGCCACTGAAGTCAACTTAATAGCCTTGATCGGAGCAGTCGTCATCAAGTGAGGACCACGACAAAGGTCAGTAAATGCACCCTGGGTATAAGTCGTAATGTGTCCGTCTTCCAGTTCAGAAATCAATTCACATTTATATGTTTCGCCACGATCACCAAACATTTTCAGAGCATCCGTTTTTGCGATGCTTTTTCTGACTACGTCTTCTTTCTTTGCAGCCAGTTCCAACATTTTAGCTTCAATGGCAGGAAGGTCGCTTTCTTTAATTACCGCTTCACCCGGATCCACATCATAGTAGAATCCGTTTTCAATAGCCGGTCCGATACCAAACTGGATACCCGGATAAAGTTCCTGCAAAGCTTCCGCCAACAAGTGTGCACTTGTATGCCAGAATGCATGCTTACCTTCTTCATCATCCCATTTATAAAGAACGAAATTAGCATCTTCATTAATAGGACGTCCTAAATCATAAGTCTCGCCGTTCACGCCACATGCCAGCACTTCCTGTGCCAGACGCGAGCTGATACTTTCAGCAATCTGTAAACCGTTCACTCCTTCGTTATACTCACGAACGGAGCCATCGGGAAATGTTATCTTTATCATAATATGATGATGTTATATTTTCATAATTTGAACGCAAAAGTAACTAAATCTTTTGAGTTTTCTATTTTTTATCAAAAAAATGTTATTCCGATTGATCTGTAAAACGTTTGATAACATTATAAGCAGAAACAATCCCCAACTCACCGGCTTTACTCAAATCTGAAATGCCAGCTTATTATTTCCTAAGAAAATATGAGTCAGTCCACGATTGAAATAAGCATCCGCAAAATCAGGATTTAGCTCGATCGCCTTATCGTAGTCAATAATTGCGGCACGGTAATCTTTCAACATGGCAGAAACATTAGCACGATTATAATATGCGTATACAAAGTCCGGAGCCAGATTAATCACCTTATCCAAGTCTTTTCTGACCACTTCATAATCTACTGCGGTAATCTCTTTACGCTTGTTATCACCCGGAACAACATCTGTTTCGACAGCTTGTTCAGCCTTCTGATACTCCAACTGTTTACAACGGATCAGCGCACGCATAAAATATGCCGGGAAGAAATCACCATCCAGCAAGATCGTCTGGGTCAAATCGGAAACCGCACTCGAGAAGTCCTGCACCAGATAAAAATCAATCGCACGGGCAAAACGTTTCGAAGCATTCTTGTCATCTTCCACAATCGCCGATGTGTGCGTATCAATCAAGGCAAAATGCACCTTCACCTGTTCTTCCGTCAGCGGAGCTTCCATATTTGTGATACGAAGACGTTTCGGAAGTATACCCGTACGGTTCAAGTCTTCAATATATTTGTGGAAGTTCACCGAACGTTTCACGTCACTCATCTTCTCATAATAAGTCAAAGCGAACATCGGTTCCAGCGTTATATTTACGTTCTTATCCTGCACACGACCCCGATAATCACTTGTATAGCGTTGTTCGGCTTCAGAATCATCCGCAATCACTATCTTACGATAGTTATTCATATTCTTATCGGATTTCTTACGGGTCTTCTCTCCGCCTTCCTCATCATTCTCCTTATCCTTATTCTGTGCTACATCTTTGTTCGTCACACCGTTCTGCTTGTCGATCTGAGCCTTCATGACTTTAAATTCATCCTGCTCCGCACCCTTCTTATCTCCAATCTTTCTGCGAGCTTCCGAACGCTGATAGTATCCGGCCAGGAAGTTCGGATACTGATTGATAACAGTTGTGTAATCTTGTATAGCCCCGCGATAATCACCCGTTTGCGCACGAAGTAAACCACGGTTAAAGACAGCCATCATATTATCCGGCTCCATCTTGATAACAAAGTCGAAGTCTTCAATAGCCCGGTTATCATCTCCTACCTGTGCACGTAACAATCCGCGATTATAATGACCGATAAAGTTATTCGGGTCAATATCCAATGCCAGATCATAATCGCTCATGGCACCTCTTAAATTATTCTGATGAAAACGTGCCAATGCACGGTTTATATAATTTCCAGCATTCTTAGCACTCAACGGAATAGCACGGTTGAAATCCGCTTCCGCTTCCGCATACTTAGCCTGTTGTAATTTAACAATCGCTCTTGCAGCCCAAGCATCCGGATCATATTTATCCAGTTCAAGCGCCTTATTGAAGTCATTCAAGGCAGCAATCGTATCTTTCTGTTGCAAAGACACCTCCCCCTCATCAAATAAGCACGGGTATAACGTGGAGACACCTTCAACAAACTTTCCAAATCCTCTTTCGCAGCATCATAATCCTTCTTCTGGATATGAGATAATGTCAGGTTATGCCATAAGGTAATATTCTCCGGATCATAATGCAACGCTTTCTTATAATCCTCAATCGCTCCATCAAATTTACTCTGACGAATCCTTGCCAAACCACGAATCTGATAAGCACCCACCACAAATGGATTACGCTGGATAGCTGCATCACAGTCTGCTTCAGCACCCTGAAAATCCTCCAGATTCAGTTTGGCCAATGCCCTGAAGAAATAAGGTTCATACAGATAAGGCTTAGCGTTAATAACCTGGTTAAAATACTGAATAGAAAGTACATAGTCCTCAAAATAAAGAGCGTTTCGGGCAATAGTCATCACCCGATCCGTATTTATTTGAGCACACACCAGCGTTGGGAACAGTAATAAAACTGTTAAGATTCTTTTTACCATTGATATTTTATGCTTGTAAACGAAGCAAAAATAATGCTTTTCGCTTACTTAACAGGGATATAAACGTTTTTTATCTTTATTTCACCTGTTTCATCTTATATGAACTGCGCGCTTTTCCCTTCAACATCGTATTCAGCTTTCCTTTAATCATCTGCTTACGAAGCGGTGAGATATGGTCAATGAACATCTTACCATCCAAATGATCGAACTCATGTTGCATCACCCGAGCCAGATAACCTTCCACCTCTTCTTCATGCTCCACAAAATTCTCGTCCATATATTTCACGCGAATTTTATCACCCCTTTTCACTGTTTCGTGAATACCGGGAAGGCTTAAGCATCCCTCTTCCATACTCACTTCTTCACCCCCTACTTCCAGAATGTGGGGATTGATATAAGCCTTATTAAAGTCTTTAAATTCAGGATATTCCTCCGAAAGCGGATCCAATGTAATCGTAACCACGCGAATAGGCAAACCGATCTGTGGAGCAGCCAATCCTACGCCGTCCGCATGTACCATTGTTTCGAACATGTTCTCAATCAACTCTTTCAGATTCGGATAATCCGGTGTTATGTCCTCTGCAACCTTTCTCAATACAGGTTGACCATATACATAAATAGGTAAAATCATACTTTTATACTCTACTAAAAAATTAAGTTATTCTATGTCCTATACTAAAAACGTTTACTCTCCAAATATGTTTGCAAAATAATAGTAGCACTTATTTCGTCCACCAATGCCTTGTTTTGGCGGTCTTTTTTCTTCAAACCTGCCTCCAGCATAGTACGGTGTGCAAGAACAGAAGTGAAACGTTCATCCACATATTCGACCGGAAGGTCCGGATAACACTTTTTCAGCGAACGAACAAAAGGCTCTATATTCTTCATATTCTCCGAAACCTCATTATTCATTTGCTTGGGCAATCCAATAATAATCCGCTCCACCGGTTCTTTAGCTATATATTCACCGATAAAGTTCAGAAGTTCATGCGTAGGCACCGTCGTCAATCCATTTGCAATCAGCTGCATTGTATCGCTCACAGCTATCCCAGTACGCTTTCTACCATAATCTATTGCTACTATTCTGCTCATGGGGTACAAAAATACAAAAAAGACGCTTCCCGTGAAAGGAAACGTCTCTTTTATTCTATTATTTCAAATGTATATTATTCTTCAACAATAGCTACACGGCTTAACTTAGCATCATCATAGAACATGTTGCCTACGCCACCCTTGTAATCAACCTTCAATTGAGAAGCAGGAACACCGAATTCATTAACCATCAGGTCACGAACAGCTTCAGCTCTCTTCTTACTCAACTTCATGTTGTATTCAGCAGAACCAGTACCCTTATCAGCATATCCTGTTATAGTAAATACTTTATCAGTTGCTTTGATGCCCTTAGCCATAGCTCGATATTCATGTATTCTCTCTTGCTGATGTTACTCTTTCCAATATTGAATACAACAACCAGACGTGGAACGAATCCAGCTTCTTTCTTAACGATCACTTCAGGTTTCTTGTTACGAGCTTCAACCAAGTCACGTTTCAAAGATTCGTTTTCACCCTTCAAAGCGTTCACTCTGTCTCTCATGTCGTTCAACTGGCTTTCCGGAACCATTGGTACAGTAGGAACAGCATCCCAACCACGTTTCTTAAACTTGTAAGTAACACCTACAGTCAGACCAGCCAATCCTTCAGGACCTGAATTACCGAATGAGCCTTTCATCAAAAGTCCACGCAATTCAACGTTAAGATCCAAAGCAGAAGACAGACGGAAACGGTTGATTAAACCGGCATTGATACCCAGTTCGTCATAACCTGCGCCTTTTCCTGAATGTACGAATCCAGCTCCTACATAAGGAATGAATGAATACAGACGATCTTCTCTATAACCACAAATCATATTAGAAAGATTCAGCATTACATCTCCATGGAAGTTCATCACATTCCACTTTTCTTTGTAGTAGCCATTAGAATACTGTCCTCCGTCTACAAGCGGACCATTAGCATTAGGAGTAGCACCTTTAGCCTGAAGACCGTTGTAAGCTACACGTAATCCGATACCTGGAGTAAACCATTTACCTACAGCAATGTCAAGTGCCGGAGCAAGACGTTTTCCGAAGTCAGCTTTACCATCATTGTCGCCAAAATACATTTGCGCACCAACGCCACCACTAATAAACCAATTAGCACCAAAGCGGTTAGTTTCCACTCTATAACTCTTTGCTGCATTTTCTTTTTCTTGTGCAGGCAGACATACAGAGACTGCTGCCAATAAAATAAACAATAAACCCTTTTTCATCTCAATTTATTTTAGTAAATAATATATTTCAATTGTCTTACAGGCTAAATACACAACCCAAATGTTCCACACCTGATTAAGAGACAATAAACGTCATCCTTTCTTCTAAAATTAGTGCAAATATAGATATTTAATATAACACAAACAAAAAAACACGTAAA
Source organism: Bacteroides sp. AM54-2NS (assembly GCF_003602935.1). Taxonomy (NCBI): domain Bacteria; kingdom Pseudomonadati; phylum Bacteroidota; class Bacteroidia; order Bacteroidales; family Bacteroidaceae; genus Bacteroides; species Bacteroides sp. AM54-2NS. The sequence goes on along the minus strand of NZ_QTMZ01000024.1, from coordinate 68,901 downwards.
TTTTCATTCATTCATAGAATTTTATAGAGCGATAAAAGTGTAATATAACTTCAGAAGGCATCTGAAGGGGGTTGTTGTGGAAGAATTAAAACAAAAAAAATAGCCAGTGATGAAATTAGATCACTGACTATTTCTATTCTTTGTCTATATGCTTTGTTAATATACCAGTTTTACATTGTCAATCCACAGAGTATTTCCCGGAGAACCGATATAGGCTCCTCCATGACTGGACGTGAACTGAAGACACATATGAGTCGGAACATCATTTTCATTTCCCCAGGCCACTTCATGAATAGGCACGCTTTCACCCTTACTGTTCACCGTATAACTTTCAGTCGCCTGCAAACGCATCATGTGCGACTTATATTCCGGACGATTCGTGATGTCACCGTACATAATCTCATAGGTCGCATTATTTTTCCAGTCCGTAGAATGATAGTAATAAGTCACCATAGTCCCTATCCGTTTTGCATACACATTTCCATTGGCATCTTCCCAACGTTTTTGCAGAAGCAGAATAGCTGCCGGATAATCTTTTCCGGGAACATCCGTAATCTTACTGAAACCGGTAGCGCGAATACGATTCTCCCGGTCGGACATCTTCACTTTATAGTCAAACTGAAGAGCCACCGGCTTTTTGGTAAACGGAATACCGGTCTGCAACATTTTCTGTGGATTTTTAGTACCCTTAATCGGTTCATGCACCGAACCGGTAAAGACAGAGCCAGCCGCCAACACCGTAATATTAACCAGTCCCAACACTTTCACACTCTCCATGCGCGTATCCAAACGGGCGCAATATCCATCTCCCCGCTTCTCCGGGAATACCGAAGTATTAGTTTTCGTAATACCGGCAACTTTCGCCATCACATTTGAAGTAGCCCAAGGCGATCCGCCCATATTCTTATAAACCTGATCCCCCTTAATTACCGTTGTCGGCCCTATCGCATATACATTCTTTGTATTCCCACCGATAATACTCGACTCCTTTATCTGACGGTCCACCCATTGATCCATGTCCCCAAAAGGAAGCATTTCAACTTTATGTTGCGCCATCAAAGACAAGGAAGAAATAAATGCAACGAAACCTGTCATCAACAGGCGATGAACGCTTTTCTGAATCATCAATACTTTTCCTTTCTTTTTCTTCTTATAAATTATAATCCCATTGTTTCAAAGCAAAATCCCAATTCTCTTCTACCAAACGAATCGTACGGTCATCATATTTATACTTATTCTTCTTATATCCCTTCTTTCCGCCCACATATTTTTCTATATCAGTACGTGCTTCGGTAAATCCAGGGATAGAAAGAGACTGATAAATATTCTCCGTCATTCCCATCGCATCCGCTTCGAAATCTTCAAATTTCACTTCCATCAAGTTACCTTCCGGAATAAATTTCTTATCCGATTCATACTTATGATAAAGTTTTGCATAGATAGAAAGGACATTTTCCTCTAATTGTTCATTGCTGACATCCTGTAATTTCAACGGCTGAATCGTATTGGTAAAGAAACTGCGTGTAGATTCGAACACGGTATACGGGTTACGCATCAGGTAGATAAACTTAGCATTCGGGAACATCTTCACCAGTTCCTTCACCCTTCCGGTATGCGGAGGATTCTTGCTAAGGAATTGAGTTCCCTGGGTATTCCACAAAGAAATCTTAATCAACTTCGTGAATACCTCTTCAAACACCTTCAATTCGGCATCCGTTATATCATCAAACAAAAGATACTTATCGGCATACTCCTGCTGATATTTCGGCAAGAACCAGAAATTATAATATGTATAAGGCATCATGTTCGACAAAGCAAACTCCTCTTCCTGGGGAAGATCCACTGCCAGTTCCATATTATCCGTCGGACGCTTATCCGGCATCAGCAACTCATATTCTTTTTGAAGAAAGGCTGTCCCCACATCATCAGATGAGGAAATACAGTCTGATAAGTAGTGTTATACCCAAAATGCTTGTCACAAGAGAACACATTATGTACAAATGTAGTTCCACTTCGCCAGTGTCCCAAAATGAACACCGGATCATGCTCCAACGTCTGATTAGCCAGCAACTTCTCGTAACGCCTGTCTTGTAATGACGCCAGTGGAGAAAGCAATCGGCACACAGCCTTCGTCAATCGGTATTTACCTTTGTAGGCTGCATCAATTTCACGACCGGCGGTGATAGCCTTGAATGTCTTCCAGTCGGCACCTACCAATGTATTAATCGGAAGTTTATTAAATTCGAGTAATCCCACTTTATTAATTCGAAATTAAAAATTAAAAATTAAAGACGACAGGATACTGTCATTTTCAGTTTTCAATTTATTATTAAACAATCTATTTTATTAGTCGCACTGCAAGACCCTGACGTTCCAGTTCCTTCACAACTTTCTCTACCGCTTCATAATGTTCCGGAGCAATTCCCAGTTTTGTCATATCCAATACCGGAATATCTTCCGTGTCACTCATATCTTTCATTTCCACGCGGTCAATAATCATACCTACTGCCGAAGTATTATTAGTGATCGGGTCAATCAGGATAAATGAGCCACAAGATTTATTCTTCTTATAAGGATCAAAGAACAATTCCTTAGCCGTAGTCAGCACCACACGGGCAATCTGATTCAACTGCAAAGGCAACGTCTCTTTAGTCAGCTGACCATTCTCCAGAGACAGATGCTCCATCGTATTCACGTCCACCTTATACTTTATCGTATCAATACGCGTACGACTCAAATTGGTAGTCTGCTTAATAAAGAACGACTTATTTACATCCATCGGTTCTTCATCCATCCAGACCATCATAGCATCAAAGTTACGATCCACCGTTGGCAGATTGTCAGGATGCACCAACATTTCGCCGCGCGACACATCGATCTCATCCTCCAATGTCAAGGTCACAGACTGCGGTGGGAAAGCATAATCCAATTCCCCGTCATAAGTCACGATACTCTTCACCTTAGATGTTTTTCCGGAAGGAAGCGCCATCACCGTATCCCCTTTGCGAACGATACCGGATGCAACTTTACCACAGAATCCTCTGAAATCCAGATTCGGACGAAGCACATACTGAACCGGGAAACGGAAATCCGTAAAATTATGGTCATTATCAATATGAACCGTTTCAAGGAAATCGAGCAAAGAAATCCCCTTGTACCACGGAGTACGTTCAGACTTATCCACCACATTATCCCCATCCAATGCAGAAAGTGGAATACAGTTGACGTCAGGAATACCTAATGGAGCAACAAACTTCTTATAGTCAGCCACAATCTCGTTAAAACGCTCTTCCGAGAAACCCACCAGGTCCATCTTGTTGACAGCCAACACCACATGCTTGATTCCTAGCAAAGACACCAGGAAAGTATGGCGACGAGTCTGGGTAATCACTCCGGTACGAGCATCCACCAAGATAATAGCCAAGTTAGCCGTAGATCCCCCGGTAATCATATTACGGGTATACTGTTCGTGTCCCGGAGTATCCGCGATGATAAACTTACGACCATTCGTTGAGAAATAGCGATAAGCCACGTCAATCGTAATACCCTGTTCACGTTCAGCCTTCAATCCATCGAGCAATAACGCATAGTCAATATGCTCGCCCGCATTCCCCACACGTTTACTATCACGCTCCAGTGCATCCAACTGATCCTCATACAGTTTCTTACTGTCAAACAACAAGCGTCCGATCAACGTTGATTTTCCATCATCTACCGAACCCGCAGTCAACAGTCTCAACAAGTCTTTCTGTTCATCCTTGTCCAGAAAAGCTTTTATATCTAATTTATTATCTGCCATAACTAGTTACAATTAAAAGTATCCCTCACGCTTCTTTTGTTCCATACTACCCTCCTGGTCAAAGTCAATCACACGGGTAGTACGTTCACTCTTCGTCGTAGTCATCATTTCCTCCACAATCTCTTCAATCGTAGCAGCTCCACTTTCCACTGCCCCTGTCAGAGGCCAGCAGCCCAACGTACGAAAACGAACCATCTTCATTTCAATCTGGTCACGGTACTTTTCAGGCAAACGGTCATCATCCGCCATAATAATATTGCCATCCAAATTAATTACCGGACGCTCCTTAGCATAATATAACGGAACGATCGGAATATTCTCCAAGCGAATATACTGCCAAATATCCAATTCAGTCCAGTTGCTAATCGGGAATACACGAATACTTTCCCCCTTATGCACGCGGGCATTATAAATATCCCACAATTCAGGACGCTGATTCTTCGGGTCCCATTGGTGAAACTTATCCCGGAAAGAGAAAATACGTTCCTTCGCACGTGACTTCTCCTCGTCACGACGGGCACCACCAAATGCAGCATCAAACTTATACTTATCCAACGCATGAAGCAAAGCCTGCGTCTTCATCAAGTCCGTATGCACCTTGCTTCCATGCGTAAAAGGTCCTACCCCTGCATGAAAAGCCTCCATATTACTTTCAACAATCAGATTCCATCCGTACTTCTTCGCATATTCATCACGAAACTGAATCATCTCCTTGAACTTCCATTTCGAATCGATATGCATCAACGGGAATGGCACTTTACCCGGATAAAACGCTTTTTCAGCCAAGCGTACCATCACCGAGGAATCCTTTCCGATACTGTAAAGCATCACCGGATTCTCAAATTCCGCCGCCACCTCGCGGATGATATGAATAGACTCGGCTTCGAGCTCCTTCAAGTGGCTTAATTTATATTCTTCCATATTTATTTCATTTTATACACTTCACTTTTGGCAAAACAAGCTCCAACAAACGGTTCACCGACTCCTCCAAAGTCAATTTGGAAGTATCCAGTGACAAAGCCGGATGTTCGGGAACCTCGAAAGGTGCGGAAATTCCTGTAAAATTCTGAATTTCCCCTTTCCGTGCCTTCGCATACAATCCTTTCACATCACGTTTCTCACATTCCTCCAGCGGAGTACTAACGAAAACCTCCAGAAAATCATCCTTACCAATAATGTTTGCAGCCATTTCGCGAATATCATTATTAGGGCTGATAAATGCAGCAATCGTAATGATACCACTATCCAGAAACAACTTCGACACTTCCGCTATGCGACGGATATTTTCCACCCGGTCCGTTTCGGAGAATCCCAGGTTATTATTAATTCCACTACGGATATTATCCCCATCCAGGATACGGCAAAGCAATCCACGCTTATGAAGTTCACGTTCCAATGCGATGGCAATCGTGCTCTTTCCGGAACCACTCAATCCGGTAAACCAGATCATCACACTGTGTTGCCCCAAAAGCTCTTCTTTGTCCTGCCGCGTCATCATGCGGTCAAATATCGGATATATATGGTTCTTTTCTTCCATTTACAATTTTATTTAAAAGTTCCAGATCAACGGGATCAGAATAACAGAGATTAAGAAAGTGATAATATTAAGCGGCAACCCGATACGTACAAAATCCGTAAACTTATAGTTACCGATACCTTGCACAATCAAATTTGTCTGATAACCAATCGGTGTCGAGAAGCTGGCAGATGCAGCCATACAGATTACCACAAAGAAAGGCGTAGGGCTCACTCCTAATTGGGCAGAGATTGACAGTGCCAAAGGAAACGCCAAAGCCGCTGCCGCATTATTAGTAATCAATTCCGTAAACAAGTTCGTGATAATAAATACCATTGCAAGCAACACATGCGGGCCGTAATCATCACTCAATCCGATAATAAACTTCGCAACGCTATCCGCCACGCCGGAGTTCACCATCGCCTTACTGATAGCAAAGGCACAGGCAATCGTAATCAGAATATCCCACGAAATATATTTAGTATATTTACGGGCAGGGAACAGATTCGTCCATGCCATAATAATAGTAGTAATAGACACAAAGAAAAACATATCCAACTTGATATCCGGAAACATCTCCTTCGTTACCGGAAGCTCCCCTACCGTTGCACCCACAATCATCAGCACCAGCAACAACAAAGCAAACCAACGCTTCTTCTTCCCGGTAGTATCCGGCTCATTCCCATTCGTCAACAAGACAAACACAGAAGATTCCCCCCATGTCGGAATAAACGTATCATCCGCCATCACCACCAATGTATCCCCTTCGTGAAGTACCACTTCCTCCAGATTCGACACAAAACGTTGTCCGTTACGTGTTTTAATCTCTTTTACCTCCGCACCGTAATGACGCTGGAAATTAAAATCCTTCAGTTTTTTATTGATACCGGGAAAACGGGCACCCAAAACAGCCTCTACCCGATGCAACTTCTCCCCTTCTTCTACTTCTTCATCCGGCACAGCCGTATCCGGACGTGCATCCGGCAAAAGACGTTTGGAGAAAAGAAATATATAAATGATTCCGGCAATAGCTATAAAAATACCCACCTTTCCGAGCTCGAACATAGAAAAGCCTTCAAATCCGGCCTCCAATATCATACCGTGCACCACCAGATTGGTAGAAGTACCGATCAAGGTACAGATACCTCCTAAAATAGTCACATAAGAAAGAGGAATCAGAAACTTCGTAGCCGGAAGATTCACCGACTTAGCCCAATGCTTGATAATCGGGGCAAAAATAACCACAACAGGCGTATTATTCAGAAAGGCAGAAATAAATGCCACCGAAGGTAATATACGCAACTGTGCCTTAAATACTGTCGTCTTTCCTTGCGGAAGCAACTTCTTAATCACTTGTCCCAATGTGCCCGACTGACGAATACCCTCACTCACCAGAAACAGCAGAGCAACGGTAATCATCCCTTTATTACTAAACCCTTCCAACATCTCCTTAGGAGTCAGAATGCCGGCACACAGAAACAAAACCACTACCGAAAAAAGTATCATGCCCGGACGCATCTTATCTGCTATCAAAGCCGCTACCATTCCTAATAGGGATAATAGTACAAATACAATTTCAAATGTCATATAAACATTATTTAGTGTTCTCTTTTTGGCTCAACGATAAACCACGGATTCAATAAATCCTCCTTATTATATCGTAGAGGTTCTTCCTTTCCAGCCTGATATACTTCCATCCCTGCAGCACGGGCTATCGCATGCCCGGCAGCCGTATCCCACTCCATCGTCGGAGCGAAACGCGGATATACATCAGCCTTACCTTCAGCAACCAGACAGATTTTAATTGAACTTCCGCTCGAAATCAACTCCACACTGCCGTGTTTCTTCTTCAAATCTGCAATATATGATTCCGTTTCAGGCGACAGGTGCGAACGGGAAGCAACCACGATCAGATGATCGTGCACCTCTTTCAAAGGTATCTGTTCCGACTTCCCAATCAGTTGTTCCAATGCCACGCCGTCATCTTCCAAACTGACAATACCGGAACATTTATAAGCCCCTACACCTTCGATCCCGAAATAAAGTTCTTTTTTAACAGGCACATAAATAACACCGAATACAGGTACAGAGTTCTGCACCAAAGCGATATTTACCGTAAATTCTCCATTGCGCTTAATAAACTCCTTCGTTCCATCCAGCGGATCTACAATCCATAAAGTATCCCATCCTCGACGGATCTCATACCCTAAATGCTTCCCTTCTTCACTAAGAACAGGAAAAGGAGTATCGTTCAGAATAGCCACAATCGCTTCATGCGCTTTTCTGTCTGCTATAGTTAGCGGAGAGTTGTCAGCTTTCCTCTCTATTTCAAAGTCCGATGCCGGATCATTATAAATAGAAAGAATCTTTCCACCTGCTTTTAGAGCCGCGTCGATAGCAGCCATTACATATTTTTGTTCCATTCAATCTCTAAATTAATGCCCTATTCACATTCAGGCAAAACATCCTCCAAATTAAGAGTTGACAAAAGTAAAAACTTTCTTTGCTATAAAAGTTTCCCCACTATGATTTATAACTTCTTTTAGTAGAAAGATAAAAATATCTAAACGAAAAAGCCACTCATTTTCAATAAAAAAGCAGTAACTTCCCAGTTACCGCCTTCTTATTCGGAAAAAAACGTTCGTTCTTTCCAATATATATTACCAAAAAGAAATCAATATACACGATACAGCAACCAAGCACCCTGGAAATCCGAACGGTTCGGGTATTTAGCCTTGAATGCATCGCGAGCTTCAGCAGCAGCAGTCTTGTCAGCAAAAGAGTTCACAATCACACGATACATTGCCTTATCAGCATTAAATGCAATCGTAGAGTGATATCCCTGTCCGTCCAACCAATCTTTCAGGCCTTCAGCATTCGCTTTCACACCAAAGCTACCTGCTACAACGCTATAATCTTTCAATCCTTCGTTACCGGAAACCACTGTAACCTTTTCCTGACGAACGCCGGATGTATCTGCCACTTTAGTAGTTGTCACAGGAGCTGCAACCACCGGAGTAACCTCTACCGGAGCTTCCACCTGCGGTTCTGCCAATTCTTGCTGTTTTGCTTTTTCGTAAGCTTTCTTATAGGCACTTTCGCTGGATTTACAAGATGCAAATGCTAGCACCAAGCATACTCCCATTCCTAATACGACTAATTTTTTCATAATCCTATACTCTGTTTTAATTAATAATTCAATATTCTCGTCTATTATATTTAGTTTCGGGCAACAAAATAATAGAAATTTTATCATCCGGCAAAGAAATCCGTCAAAAAAACGTCTATTCCGGCTTCTTCTTATACGAAATAGTGCCTGTTGCCTGATAAGTAGGCATCAAAAGTACCTCCGCAATCTGAATATGTGCAGGAGCCGACGCGGCAAAATAAACCGTTTCTGCAATGTCATCTCCCGTCAACGGACGAATCCCTTTATAAAAATTATCGGCAGCTTCCTTATCTCCCCGATAACGCACCACTGTAAAGTTTGTCTCCACCATTCCCGGTTTGACATTCGTCACTCTCAATGGAGTATCCACCAGATCAATCCGGAGTCCGTCCGAAAGAGCCTTCACGGCAGCTTTCGTTGCGCAATACACACTTCCGCCCGGATAAGCGGCATCCCCCGCAATAGATCCTATATTAATAATATGTCCGCGTCCGCGTTCCACCATACCGGGCACCACCAAACGCGTCATAGCCAACAGTCCCCTTATATTCGTATCGATCATGATATCCCATTCATCCAGGCTACCCTCGAATTCCTTATCCACACCGATCACCAGTCCGGCGTTGTTCACCAACACATCAATCGCCTTCCATTCTTCGGGTAATGATTCCAAAGAGGCGGCAGCCAATTTCCGGTCGCGCACATCAAAAGGCAATATATAAACCTGGACACCATACGCCCCTTCCAGTTCAGCTTTCAGTTCTTCCAGTTTCGATACGGTACGGGCATTCAGAATCAGATTCCATCCCTCCCTCGCAAATTTACGGGCACAACCCTCACCAATTCCGCTACTGGCGCCAGTTATAAAAACAATCTTAGCTTCCATTATGTTTTGATTTACAATATTCGAAAACAAAAGTACGCCTTAACCTTCAAAGGTTAGCTACGAAAGTCAGTTAAATAAGATTAAACCATAAAAGAAAAAAAGAATTATAAAACGTAGCAAAAAATTTCAGTTTTCACGAACAACCTTTCCATAAAAATGTTATATTTGTTGTATCATAATCATTTTAAACATTATACATTATGAAAGGATTGAATGTTTTAGCAGCTTTTCTGGGTGGTGCAGCCGTAGGTGCAGCCCTTGGTATTTTATTTGCTCCTGAAAAGGGAGAAGATACCCGTCATAAAATCGCAGAGATTCTTCGTAAAAAAGGAATCAAGCTGAATCGCAGTGAAATGGAAACTCTCGTTGACGAGATCGCTGCCGAGATGAAGGGAGAAATAGCAGAATAAGTGAGTAACCAAAGACTAAAAACAGAGCGACCATGTTTGCAGACGATAAAAGTATTGAGAATTTTCAGCAGTTGTTTTTCGAGTTCAAGAAATATCTGGAGCTTCAAAAAGAATATACCAAATTAGAATTGACGGAGAAGTTAACCATACTTTTTTCCACGTTAATTATGATATTAGTACTTATTATCCTTGGCATGGTTGCCCTGTTTTATCTGCTTTTTGCTCTTGCTTATATATTGGAGCCTTTAGTGGGCGGTCTGATGTCGAGTTTCGCCATCATAGCAGGCATCAATGTTGTTCTCATCGCCCTGGTTATTATTTTCCGCAAGCAGCTCATCATTTCTCCGATGGTGAACTTCCTCGCTAATTTATTTTTAACTGATTCAAATAAATAAATTATGAATGCGCAGACCCCGCAGAAATTTACATTAGAAGAGATTGCCGAACGTAAAAAGAAGCTTTTAAATGAGATCCATGCCCAAAAAAAGCCATGACAGCTACTACACGCGAAATATTTGCCCCACTTGCTCCGGCAACCAACAAGGCGGATGCACTCATGCGTTCGTTCAATACCGGTATGGCTATATTCGATGGTGTGGTGATGGGAATCAAGATTATGCGGAAGATACGGACGTATTTTAGAAATTTGAGATAAAATAAGGGACTTCACTGTACCCTACTTAAAAGTCAACAAATCCTCCATTTTAGAAATAAACATTACAGTTTTATCAATAAGAGGAAGAATTTCTTCTTCTGTTGCGTCATACATATCATCATAATCACCCGATTGACGCATTTCAAACAACCGAGAAAACAAACGTCCATATTCTTTTTCCAATAATCCCTTGGTTACAAATTGAGCACCAATCAGATGGATAACTCCACTATGAGAACGTGCTGTTATTCCTTTATCCAACAACAGAGCAGAAGCCATATGAAAAGCAGCATAGTAAAGTCTATTTCCAGCTAAACTCCAAAAGCCCAATTTGATGACTTCCTTCGCTTCATTCAAACTTTCGTGAGACTTTTGTCTACGATAATTTACAATTGCTATTTTTTCCTCAGCACTTAACATAAGTCAATCCCCTCCCGTTCCACATTTTTATAAAATGGTGAAAAACTTCTTTCCATCCAGTCTTTAAAAGTATAAAGAATGGGGTGAATTTGTACATCAATATTCCATCCAAGTTCAAAAAAAGGATAAGAAATATAATCATGATCATCTAATTCTACTTTATCTTTATTCAGTAAAATAAGAATATCCCAATCCGAATCCTCCCTAGCATCTCCACGAGCCTGTGATCCGAATAAAATAACTTTAGCGCCAGATGGTATTGTCTTAGCTATTGTTTCTTTGATCAATCGTAATATCTCTTCTTTTTGCATATTGAATACAATAAATAGTATCTTTACTACAAAGATAGCAAGTAAATCCGAAAATATATAATCAAATCTGATTATTTTTAATCAATAAGCATGCTATTAAAAACAATATATCAACGATCTTCACAGACAGTTGATATATTTAGAATACATATCAGCATTTTGCTAATATGAGGGGGACAGATCAGGAATATACCGCTGTATTTTTCCCAACCTGCAAAATGTAGGGGATTCATGTGTGTAGCATGAAATTAGGGACCTACATGTATCGTTATATTATAAGCTAATAATCTTCAGGAGCTATTTTTAGAAAATAGCTAGTTGCTCTGCACAAATCAACAACCAATCTCATTTAATTACCATTATCCTTTCAATAATGCCAACACAAACTGTGGTACTTTCCATGCCATCTTCTCTAATTTAGTCAGAGTAGGCCATAGACCGTGAGAGGAGTACACTCTAATGTCTTCTCCCCACATTTTCTTACGCTTAGCACTATCGGTAGAAAGCCCTCCCATGCGCATACGTACAACATACTCTTTCAAATAAGTAACAGAAAGTCCGCCCGTCATCAGATAACGCACCAACAGTTCACTATCCGCAGCAATCTTATAACTTTCGTTATAAAGACCTAGTCTCATCATTACCTCGCGGCGAATATAACAAGTAGGATGTAATGGAAGCCAGCCATGACGTACCTTCCATAAACGATAATCACCGCCAATCCAGTTACGTACTACCTTGTCTGTATTATCAGGATTCACAAAAAGTCCATCACCATACAGAAAATCTGCTCGAGTAGTCTTCATGTGTTCCACAATGCGGCTTATGACCCCATTATCATAGAAGAAATCATCCGAATGTAGTAATCCGATTACATCACCTGTAGCCACACGAATTCCCTTATTAATGGCTTCATACATTCCATGATCAGGCTCCGAGATAATAGTTGAGATACGACCTTCATATTCTCTAATAATCTCTAACGAACCATCCGTACTCGCCCCATCTACAACAATAAACTCTATGTCATTATAGTCCTGTGCCAATACGCTCTCTATGGCATCACGAATCGTCGCCGCACGATTAAAGCACGACGTTATTATAGATACTTTCATAAAATTTTATTATACATCAAAGACCTTACACATATTAAAAGATCATAGGAATTTCTCTTTCAAATATGTCTTTATCATTTCTTCATTCCACCCACATTGCTTCTTCAATTCATACACCTTTGCATCTACCAGCATTCTGTACCAAAAACCTTGTAAGATGTGCCAAATGAAACCTTCTTTTCCATCAAGAAACCCGCCTTTCAAAATATAACGGATAGTAAAGTTGACAAAAGGTCGTATGAAAAGAGGTGACTTAATGTATTTTATTTTTAGCCAACGTTTGCGTTGCTCCTCCATCCCAAAAAGTTTAGGAACTACTTCCTGTGCTTTAGCATCCATAGCATACTCCATCATCAGCATATCAGCCATTTCACGAGTTGCATACCCGTTATGCTTTTCCGTCCACCAAGTCAAATTATTAAGATTGGCATCCACCTGATTACCTTCATTCACAGTAATCGCTTTACCATCAAAGAGGCGGATATGCTCATCCATCCATCGATTTTCACAGTCACCATGTCCCTTACGAAACACCTTTAAGTGATATGATGGATACCATCCTCCATGTAATAACGGACGCCCCATGAAGTCTATACGTTTGCGCACATAAACACCATTTACATCCACATCACACTGCGCCAATGTTCTCTTCATGGAATCACCTAAGTTACCTTCTAAGAACTCGTCAGCATCAATGCGCCAAATCCATTCCGACTGAATATCACATTCATACACCCCATAATTAAACTGCGTGGCATAGTTTTTCCATGGATTCTTATAAACCCGTGCACCCATACTTTCAGCTAGTTCACACGTATTATCCGTACTCAAAGAATCCACTACAATCACTTCATCACACACATCTTGTAATGACTCTATGCAACGCACAATATGTTTTGCCTCATTCTTAGTAAGAATGATGGCAGCAATAGAATTATTCATAAAACTGGATGATTACACTTGGCATACTTTCTCCCATGTTATTCGATCTTCCTTAAAAAGCAAGGAAAACAAATTGGAAGAGCATTTTAGAAAATATGCTATTAGAAATATTACAATATAAGTAAGGAGTATATTCCAAGGAAAAATGTCATTAAACCTATCAGTAAATAGTGCGTATTGCACCATATATACTTCAAGCGTCAAAGTTGAAATAAAATAGACAGGTCTACCCATCCATGATTTATCAAATATACGAGCTACTTTCGCCGCATCACAGAACACAAACAACCAGTAGATAGTAGATAATAGTGGCATTAATGATATCAGTTGAAACCTGCATAACGTAGAATCCAATTTGTAACTTCCCATACATACATAATATAGCCCTACCGAAATTATGGTATATACTCCTGCACGCAGAGGAGTACGTTCTTTCCTTTTACTAATAGCTGTCATAGCCCCTAGCAACATAAAAAGGAAATAATAAACCCTCATAAAAGAAACATCCGCATACATAACAGATTTTGTATAGTCCAACAGCCAAATACTACTCAAGGCTATGACAACAAAGAAAATCGTAAAAACCCACTTTAGATGATTCATAAAAAAAGTCCGTATTATATAAAAGATAACATAATAAACCATGATGCAAGGAACAAACCAATAACGAGGAGGAATAATTAATTCCTCAACATACCAGTTCCAATCAAAAAAGAGACTAGAGAGCAAAGCCCACATAATTATAGTAGGATAAATACGATTTATTCTACGTTTGTACCAATTAGGAAAATTATCAGTTCTTCCTAAAAACAATGTAAAACCGGAACAAAAAAAGAACAAGCCATCACCTATGGCCCCCCCCGTCACTAACCCACCATATTGAGGAAACAACAGCCCCATGTGGGAATAGGTAATCAATAAGGCGGCTAAGAATTTCAAGAGAATAACGCCCCTGTTTTTACCCCCCCCTATTTGGTTATAATAATTTACAATTAAAGTCACTTAATTTTTCTCTTTTTAATAAATTTGGCAGGATTTCCTCCCACCATAGTCCATGGTTCTACATCTTTAATCACTACTGCGCGGGCCGCGCATACAGCCCCTTCCCCTACCGTTGCTCCTTGACCAACGAAAACTTCGGCACACACCCAAGCTCTATCCCCAATCACTATCGGAGCATCTGTTTGATGATGATGCGGGTCGGTAATATCGTGCCCTGCCGTGCAAAGGAAAGCCCGTTGACTAACTGTAGCATTACGTCCAATACGTACCAATACTGTATTGTAGCAATCTACCCCCTCTGCCAAGCAAGCATAATCATCCATTATTAACAGCCACGCTGAAACACGTGGGCGGTGGCATACACCATCGCTGTAGATGCGATCTTTGCGCCAAATGCACGAAGCAACATACGTTTCCATCCCATTGCCATAGAGCGAGGAAACGGACGGGCAAGACAAGTCCAAACCATACTCCATACCAATCTGCGAAATTTATTCCTCTTAGAATATGGAGTTTTAAATTCCATCAAATCCTTTTTCATAAAATTGATTTATACATTTCCACAAATTCCTCTGCCACCTTACGTACCGAATACTTCTCCTCTACCAGTTTACGACCATTACATCCCATCATCTCCAACTCATTTTCAGTAAGCGATAAAAAGTTACGAAGTGCTTGTACGGTTGCCTCTGTACCTACTTTCGTCCACCAGCCACACCGCCGACTTTCTAACTCACTCCATGGTGTGCCCGTTGTTGTTATCACAGGTGTACCACTAGCCAATGCCTCTGCCACCACAATACCAAAATTCTCGCTGTGTGTAGGTAATATAAAAAGATCCGCTTGAAGGAATAGTTCCCATTTACGCTTGCCATATACACCACCTTCAAAGATGACTAGTTTCGATATACCAAGACGTTCTGTTAATTGCTTTAACTCATCAATGTAGCTAGCATCTCCTTCACCAGCAATACGTATCACGTACCCCTCTATCTGTTCCCTCAATTGAGCAACTGCCTCAAGAAGAAAGTTAATCCCCTTCTTCACATGTACACGACTCAAGAAAAGAATCTCCTTATTCCGCTTCCATGATGACTTCATCTCTATATCCTCCACATCAATACCGTTAGCAATGATCTTAATCCTATCGTTATAGCCCAACTTCAGTAAATTCTCCTTCTCGCTCTCTGCAGTAGCGTGCAATACATCCGCCCTCATCACTGCCGCCTTTTGATAAAACCACAATGCCGGTAACTTACGAGTCCAATAATGTCGCTTCATAATCCACGGTTCCAACATTCCATGCGGAGTAAGTACCACTTTATATCCTAGATCCTGCACCCACTTTTGTATGAAAGCACAAGCCGGTATCCAACAGCAATTCACATGCACTACATCAGGTTGTATCTCGTGCAGCAAAAATGTCCATTGACGATTCATTTCTAAAGGATGGCACATGGATGCCACATTGTGCACCTCACAGTTTTCCATTTTCATAGGATTGTTACTGGTATGACTCACCACATGAAGTTCCACAAGTTTTCCTAACTCCTTAGCAAGTAATTGCATATAAGCAGCTGTCCCCCCCGATGCCCGATCTAAGCTGGGAATATAATGAATTATTTTCATGAAAATATAATATTAACTAACAAAACATATTACCTCCCACCGACACAGATTCCATAGACTTTAGGAATCATTCGCTTAAGGCATACACCTACCCCGACCCATATAATTGTAAATATCCAAGGTGATAGTAGATAAGAAATAGCAAAGCTCAAACAATTATGTCCAAACGGAACAACCAACAGTTTTCTAACAATATTCAAGGTAGGTTCATGATATAGATAAATAAAAAACGTATAGTTACAAGCCAATAATAGCCACTTGTGCTCTTTCAATATGAACGAAGAAGAGACAACAAGGTCATAGCACTTCCACAGAGCAACTAATCCACAGGCAGTAGTTAAAATTGTAAAAACACTATTTGATATTACAAAGCTAACTTGACAAGTACAAAGAATGACAAATAAGAATACAATTACCCAAATATCCATTTTAAAATTCAAAGATTTGCCTTCTTTTGATAAACATAAATCACCTAACATAAACCAGCAAATGCTACGCAAAGGAATAAATGATAAAGATAACGCACTAACAAAAAGCAAAATCATCACTCCTGCTAACTTATTAAGAAATAAAGCTTTACGAAGATAGAAAAGCAAAGGACTTATAATTATTATAATAATCAAATCCTGCATAAACCAGAGATGAAATCCCCATGGGCTAGGTGAATATGGGGCCTCAATATATACAGCTTCTACTATATTCGCCCAATTCTTCCAAGTGAATTGTTCTGTAAAACCTCCACCATTCATAAAAATAGCAGCAACAGGTATATTTTCTATAACGATATAAAACAATGGCAAGAACCATGCAGCAATAAGAAAAGGCATTAAGATTGTCCATACTCGTTTATTCATTTTTTTCCATACATCATCTACCCCTTTTACACCAAGAAAAAACAGATAACCCGAGATAGCAAAGAACATAGGAACTGCACACTGCCCCAAACATTGCGATATAGTTACCTGCAGATAATGATTGAACAGCATACCTTGTATTTCATGAGGATAATCATGAAAAGAAGAATGAATATAGAGCACCAAGATAATCGAGAGAAAAGAGATTATCTTAATTTATCACTTTGATATTGTGTCATTATTTGCTTTCAAAAACAGGTAAGACCGACTCACGTGGAAACATATCCAACAATCCACCGTTTGTAATATTGATAACCTTTATCCCACGCTTTTTACAATAATTAGACAATCGATTCAAATCATGGAGATGGCGAGAATGCATCATCAAATCAATCACAAATTGAGTAGTTGTTTTATTTTCCAACTCTTTATCGTTACCATAGAAATGACTATCCGCAGTTTTCACCATCTCATGGCCAATACCCGTAGCATCAAAACCTGTGAAATAAATATGAGAATATTTCTGCTGGATAGCAAATGAAAAACACTCACCAGAAACGCCCAAATTGTAAAATGGCAGCCTCCAAGTTATCCAAATAATATGCGCTCTATAAGGTTCAAACATTTCCTTTTGGCTCCACAATAAAGGCATTAATATTTTTGTATTTGGACTCTTTTTCAATATTTCACCTAACCATGAAACCGGCCATACTCCATTGAGCATTTTCGGATCAACAAAAACATGGTAGGTCGGCTGTAATTCTTCATATAGTGGATGCATAAAACCACGATTTACAAACATAGTACATTTACCTTTCAACATACTCAAATCTTGAGTATTCAAAGAAGGAGCATTCAATATCACATAGATATCTTTGCCCTCACCTTCCAAAGGCAATGCCTGCATTTGTTTTCTTACCTTACTTAAAGCAGGACTCACTTTGCTTTTCAAATTGCGCAACCCTTCAGCAAAGGAAATTATCCAATCATCCTTTATAATCATTAAAGACCAAAAATCCATTCTAATTATCTTTTTACACGTCCAGAACCATCCCCATCCATCAAGTTCTCAACTTCTTGTTTAGTAACTATATTATAATCTCCTTTAATGGTATGCTTTAAACATGAAGCAGCCACAGCAAAATCAAGTGCTTTCTGCTTATTGTCAGTATAAGTTAGCAAACCATAAATCAAAGCACCCATAAAGGAATCACCACCCCCTACTCTATCCACAACATCTGTAATATCGTAAATTTTAGAATGATAGAATGTACCTGCATCACAAAGAATTCCACGCCAAGTATTATGATTTGCATTTATTGCACCGCGAAGTGTTACAGCCATTATTTTACAACGAGTGAACCTGTTCATCATTTGATGACACACTGATTCAAAAGCAGATTGATTCACCTTGCCATTGGTTTTGCCTGCATCAAAATTTTCAGGTTTAATACCAAAAACCTTCTCACAATCCTCTTCGTTGCCAATAATAACATCACATCCTTCAACTAACCGTGTCATAATTTGAGCTGCAGTTTTACCATAATGCCAAAGGTTAGCCCGGTAATTAATATCACAAGATACTGTAATATTCATTTCATTAGCAGCCTGTATAGCTTCCAAACATACTTTAGCCGCATTTTCAGACAAAGCAGGAGTAATACCTGTCCAATGAAACCAACATGCATCTTTAAAAATTTCTTTCCAATCAATAACTCCTAGTTCAATAGTAGCCAAAGAAGAATTTGCTCTATCGTAAAATATGCGTGAAGGACGAGCATTTGATCCAGTTTCTAGATACAGAATTCCGATACGTTCACCACCACGAATCACATGATCTATACCCACACGATGAGAGAGGAGTTCCATAATACATTTATCGGCAATAGGATTATCGGGTAATCTGGTAATATAATCCACTGCTATGCCATAATTCGACAATGAGACCGCCACATTCGCTTCAGCACCCGCATAAGTCATATCCAACTGATGACATTGTGTTAACCTAAGATAATCAGGAGCTCCTAAACGAAGCATAATTTCACCAAAAGTCACTACCTTCTTCATCGATACAGATTTTTATACATTACTTCAGCAATAGTAAAATCATCCTCCCAATCAATATCAAAGGAGTGAATCTCATCCATCACATGTAGCATAGGATTCACACCAATACGATTTTTCTGCTCTATATACACCTCTCGTTTTGCCAGAAACATGGTATGATTAATTTCATATAAAGGTTCCAAATCTTGCGTTCTAGGCCAAGGAATGTTCGTAGTATTATTAATAAGTTTACCCTCACGATTCAATAGAAAATTCTTCAATTCAGTTACCCCAACCAATGAATCATAACCTTCATGAAGTTGGATAAATAAAGTTCAATACCTTTATCATATTCGTTTGCACCAGCCAAAGGAGTAGTGACATGCCCCCAAAGAATGTGATCAGCATCAGTAATAGTAGGCACATAGCATATTAAATCTTGTAAATTGGTTGAACTAAGGCAGAGATTGTCAGGACGGGCAACTATGCGAAGGCGACTATCTAAAGTAAATTTCTGCGCCACTTCCATACAAACTTCATCATTGGTAGAAAGAATAATTTCATCCACATGTTTAGTACTAAGCAATTGCCTAATTTTATTTTCGACCAAACCACCCTCAATGCCTGCAAACGAACGGGTATTTTTATTTTTCACACGTTCACTACCCTTTCGAGCAGGGAGGAAAAAAGCTATTTTATCCATATTGTTATGGTTTTATTAATTCGATTAAAAATGTAACTGATAGATAATATTAGTAGTGAAAATAAATTTACAACAAGCCTACAAATATTGATAAATAGATTCTACATTTAATTCTTTGTATAAAGAGGGTGTTAAAGAGGTCAGGATTTTACCCGTTACATTTGTAAAACTCAAAAAAAGAGTACGGTTTTCATTTGTTAGATCCATTTCCTTTTCAGAGAGTACTTGTCCTTGATAACCATCATAACCTATGAGATAAATTTTATCAGCCTGGAGTTCAATGGCGGTCTGAAGAGCAACTGCAGTACACGAATCCATGTATGTATTTGTAAAAGATATCTGCGAAAGTTCTTGTGTACACTTTTCCGCATATACTGGTACTTCAGTACCCATTGTCCGAGGATAAGGAGACAGAAGGCACTCACCCTTAAAATCAGTTCCACTTATATTTTGCGACAGTCGTTTGGCTTCATTTCCCACCAAACAATAATATTTCTTATTAACAACTTCATTATATAAAGCTGCATGCCGAGCCGTAACAAAAAGTAACGGCATATCAGGATTATTATGAATATATTCCTTTATAGCTTCCTGATGTTCCAGTACACTATTCCCCCCTCCAATAATCAATACTTTCTCTACTTTATCAGCTCTTAACACTGAATAATGCGCATTATCCTTGACCTTATTTCGTTTATTGTCCAAAGCTCTAACAATACTATTAAAACTATAAGTACGATTGGCTACCCAATCCATCACTTCTTTTTGAGAAATAGAATTGGCACCAGACAACATATAAGGCAAGTTTGTACCCCATTGATATTTATCATGAAGTGATTGGAAAGCTGTAATCACATCACCTAACACATTAAAATCAACTTCCAACCCTCCTTTGTTCAAGTAAGTAAGTAACAATTCCATGTTCAAGTTCCCTGCACCACGTCCCATCCCCAAAATTGTGGCATCCACATAATCTATCCCGCATTCAATAGCTGTCAGAGTATTTACCAATCCCAGCTGCAAGTTGTTATGCCCATGAAAACCTACTGGACAAGTTGTATTCTGCTTAACTGTTTGAAAGATTGCTTTCAATTCTTCAGGTGATACGCCACCAAATGAATCAACCATACAAAACAAATCAGCAACCTTATTTATCTTATTCAACTTTGATAAAAAGCCTTCATAATCATCCCACTTAGACATATACATGGTATTGAATCCCACTTCAAAGCCTAAAGTCTTAATAGATTGAGCTAAAATAACTGCTCTATCAAAGTTATTAGGGTCAACAGCTATTCTAATCATATCTACCAATCCCTGAATAGGAACCAACAAGGTATCCAGATCTTCAGGACGCGTATTTTTTTCATTTAACATTACAGCAATCTTCTTAATACAAGTAGTTTTGATATGACGAAGAACTGAAACTGGTGAATAACCAAACTTTCCCATATACTCCTTAGTGGGGATACTACGGTAACCTAACTCAATATAATCAATAGGCAGAACATTCATAGCTTGAATATAAACGTCAACTATCTTTGAATCAAAATCCCAATTGGTGTAATAACCACCATCACGGAGAGTACAATCTAATATCTTCATAGTTTTTTATATATATTTATATACTGTTGGGCACAACTTGCCACTTTATAATTTTCAACATTCTTCAATCCTTTCGCTACTATGTCGTTACGTAATGAATCATTGCTAATTAACGACAAAATTGCACTTCTAAGTTCTTCTGCATCTTTAGGATTATTTACAAGGATGGCTGCACCTCCCGCAACTGAACGCATTGGTTCCTTATTTGTTGAGATAACAGCACGCCCTACTGCCTGTGCTTCAATAGTTATAGCCCCCAATCCTTCGTATATAGAAGGAAAACATACAATATCACAATTTTGATATTCAGCAACCAACTGTTCATTTGAAAGATTCCAATCATTACTATAATCTATGCCAAGTTCTTGAGCAAGTTGAACCTGTGTTTCTGTCATCTTCCGTATTATACGTAAATGGCAATTCAAACCTTTTACAGCACGCATAGTTGTCTCAAGATTCTTATTAGATCCCGTACCTATCTGAAGAATAACAGGTTTATCTTTATTGATGGTTATTTTAGGAGTATAGATATATTCATCTACACTATGATGGTTGGCTCTCACCACTTTATTAGCAACAGAAGGTACCAAACGAATGATTTCATCTCGTGTAAAGTCACTAATAGCAACAATCTTGTCAGCCAAACAAAAAGGGAAATAGAGTTGGAACAGATATAAATAAGCTTTCTTTATTTTTGACATAGGCTTATTGGTATAGAATCCTAAATCATGCACCGTAAGTACAGATTTTACCCCTATCAAAGCAAACATGCAAAAATGAATCTCCCCAGTAATATGATTTATACCAGTTTTCGTCCTATTTCGATAGACATATAAGATGTTCCTCCACATCTTATATAGACTATAAGAAGCATAAGGCACATAATAGCTTTTAACCTGCTGTGATTTACTTATCTCATCTATTAATACAGCAAAAGCCTTACCAATACTTATCGCACTATCCTTGGAACGCGTAAAAAAAACAATTTTCATATCAATCTGTTGTTTCTTTAATAAATACCACTTGTTGACGGTCTACTTTTATAAAATCTATTCCACAATTATGAGCAAAGGCCATATCGCAATCCCCATCTCCAATCATCAGTGTAGTAGCAACATTTATATCCGGGTAATCTAAACATATTTGTTGCCACATTCCAACATTTGGCTTACGTGTTAAATCTTCATCACTCACTCCATCTGAATAATACACTTTGTCGATTCGCCCACCAACAGCCTCAATTTCAGATATCATTTGACTGTGAATATCACTTAATTGTTGTTCTGTCATGTACCCTTTGCCCACCCCTCTCTGATTAGTAACTACAAAAATATATTTGGCTGTTAATGCAAATCGGGCTAATGTATTTAAGACTTCAGGAAGGAATTCAAATTCCTCCCAACACTTTACATAATCACCTTGACGTTGACGGTTAAGAGTACCATCACGATCAAGCAAAATAGTACTATAGCCTGTGATATCAATATCTTTTAATAACATGATTTTAAAACAATAATTTGAAATCAATATTGGCTTGAATATAGTCAGACGGGATACCAATATCCTTAAAATAGCCATCAGAAGTAATCCCATGGAGTGTACCAACCTCACACTGTTTCTCCATAACCTCAGTCTCAAAAGAGAACTTTTCCGGATATTCATTCATAGATAACTTAACACGGTCAATAACGTATACTCCACCATTGATTAGCCCTGCAGAACAATAAGTTTTCTCATGAAAAGCAATAATATGCCCATCAGTTGCCAATTCCACAGCTCCATAACGTTCAAAATTTCGCATAGATTTCAGCGCCACAGTTAAATAGCTATCCATGCGTATATGCTCGTTCATCAATCGAACCAAGTCAACATCAAAAAATGTGTCGCCATTAAGAATTACAACATTATCATTCAAACAATGTTTCAGTGCTTCTCTAATTCCTCCACCAGTACCCAAAGGAGTTTCTTCTACAGCATATTCAAATAAAAAAGGGAAATCATCTCTCACATCATCAACCCATTTATATATCACTTCTCGTAAGTAGCCCACTGAAAGCACCACACGACTTACATCATAACGAGTTAAATATCGAAGTAAATACCATAAAAATGGTTTATTGTCTATTGGAGCCATACATTTGGGAATTTCATTGCCTATAGCTGAACGTAAACGTGTCCCCAATCCCCCTGCTAAAATAATTACTTCCATTACATTGTAATTTATGAATTAAAAAAATAGTCTTCAAGCATTAGACAGAGGCAGTGATAAATTGGCAAATGGAGTTCTTGAATTTGATAGGTTTCTGTACTAGGCACACGAATACAGACATCAGACATGGCAGACAGCTTACTATCATTCTCACCTGTAAGGCCTATTACAACCATTCCTTTTGCTTTTGCTGCAACAACTGCATACAACACATTCCTGCTATTACCTGATGTAGAAATAGCAAATAGAACATCATTCTTACAACCATATCCATACACTTGTTGAGCAAAACAAATTATTGGTTCACAATCATTCATATAGGCAGTAGTTAGAGCAGGATGACCGTCAAGTGCTATTGCAGGAAGAGCACCTTGAAGATTGTCTGCTAGAGTCCTCCCCATTAAGCTATCAATTTCCACTAATTTTTCTACCTCAATTGAAGCAAGATGACGAGCTTTCTTAAATCCTTTCATCAACTCCCCCACAATATGTTCAGCATCAGCAGCACTTCCTCCATTACCACAAACCAATAATTTACCACCATTTTTATAGCAATCTCTAATAAATTCGAAAGCTATTATAATATTACCCTTGCAACATTCCAAATGAGGATATCTCATTATTAACAAATCAAGATTGCTCATATTTAAACTTTATTGGTTGAATAAATTTTCCATCCATGCGCACCACCTTCAGTAAAATGAAAAGGCATCACAAACCCATTAAGCTTCTTCAATGCATTTATTAGCTCTTTTTTACGAGTTGGTTCCACCATCAACATCACAAATCCTCCTCCACCTGCACCACTGACTTTTCCAGCCACTGCTCCAGCAGAAATAGCAAGATCAAACACCTCTTGAATCATAGAGTTAGTAATGTTATCTGCCATCTTTTTCTTATTTTCCCAACCTTCGCCCAGAATCCGAGAAAACTCTTTCATATCCCCCTTCAATAATGCCTGCTTCATATCAATAGCACTCTGTTTAATCTTATGCATAGCCTCAATCGCCTTCTCATTACCTGAAGAAGTATTTTTCTTCTGTTGGTCAATGATAGCGGCACTACTTCGTGAAGCACCTATAAAATAAAGAACCATAGAAGCCTCTAATTCATCTATTATCCATCGTTTTATCTTCAATGGATTAACAATCACAAGATCATTCTTCAAAAATTCCATAAAATTAAATCCTCCGAAAGCGGCAGCATACTGATCTTGCTTACCTCCAGAAAGATCCAAATCTTTGCGTTCTATCTCGTAAGCTAAACGTGAAGCTTCATAGTCACCCAGCGGTAAAGTAAGCCATTCAATGAACGCTTTAAGGATACATACTACCATGGCAGAAGAGGTACCAAGACCTGATCCAACAGGAGCATCGTTATAAGTAGTAATCTTAAAGCTACGAGGTACAATATCAAAATCTCTTATAACTCTGTTATACACACCTTTAATCAAACTTGCATTACCATCTATTTCCAAATATCTTTCTAAAGGATATGACTCATGACACTGCGCATCATCACTATCAATAGTTATCAACCCATCATTCGTTTCTTCAATGGTACAATAAGTATATAAATTAATCGTAGCATTAAGAATCAGTCCACCATACATATCACTATAGGGTGATACATCACTACCTCCTCCTGCTAAACCTAAGCGAAGGGGTGCTTTACTTCTTACTATCATATTATGATTTTATTAGATTGTGTTAAATGGTAAATAATATTAGTAGAAATCAACGACTTATCCGTTTTATAATAAAAAAACAAATAATAAATAGAATAACATCTTGCCAATACCCCCTCAATAAATATCCCAAACTATCACAACCACCACTAGCATTTCGGAACATGGCCAAAAAAGAAAATATTGTTATTAAACCCAATATTGAATATTGAACCCTATTATTTCTGATAATTAAAAAGGTATCTAGAAAAAGAAACCTTAAATACATCAAAAGGCATTCAAGAGGAAAATAAAAGAAGCCAAAAGTTGCAAGACCATCAGCCAAATGACTAGTCACCAGAAGAGAAGCAAATATTGGAACATTCAACGACAATGATTTTAACAAATCGCCACGAGAGAAGATCTCATTTTTATTGTAATTAATCCCCAACTCCTTTAATATAGGCATAGGCAATAATCCCAACACCCTATTCCAATAATCATTATACATTACCTCATTATTAAAACCTACACGTTCTGCATGATATAAAGTATTGTCAGTTACCTTAAGATTACAATAACGATTTAAAGCAAAATTACTAACATATATTTCAGTCCATTCTTCTTCTTTCAAACCTTCAACTCCCTTCTGTTCCTTAAGTCGTCTCAAAAGTTCCATTTTATCTCTATCAAGGTAAGTGTTTAACGTGCTTTTTAATAATTCTGATGCAGATACTTCACTACGAATATTTCGATTAGCAATCATTGCAAGTGAAACATCACTAACAAATGGAACAAAAAAGATGATTGCCAAGGTGCATAAATAATATATTTCTTATTTATTAACTGCCGAGTACTAGTTTTATGTTGGACATAAGACAGTACAAAAAGAAGAGCAAAAGTTCCAAATGGCTCAAGAATAGCATAGCGACTATTCGTCGAAAAAGCCAATAATATAATAAATATGAAATAAAAAGTAGCCAACCTGTTTCTCACAACAATATCATTTTGTTTTTGAGAATTACTATATAAAGAAGGAAAAAATAATATTAAAGGAGCATATTGAAAAAATAAAAAACCTGCTAATGTTTTACCAATCACATCACCAATCTGTACATGAGTACCCATCAAATAGAAACGAATAGCTAACCCCATCAAGCCTAAAATCCAAATAGTCTTATTCGACACACGATCATATAGTCCATATCGATATAAAAGACTTTTCAACTTCCGCAAAGCATTGTGAGATCGTGTAGCGCAATAAAATGCTAAAGCAGAAAAAAGGTACAATACTGTCTCCCCCAAATAAGTATCAAATGGAACTCTGAAATTATATCCAATAGAATTGAACTCAACCAAAGTTGCCAAAAGGGGAAGTATCCTATATAAACTCATAGATAAAAAAACCAGCCAAACAAAAATGTGTTCTTTAATAATAGTTTCATTGAGTCCTATTTTTCTAAATAGACTCCAACAAATCCATGTCATACCACATCCTGCTAGATTCTCCAAAGAAGGCCAAAAAAACATTTCCAAAATAATGGCAACAATAATAATCCTGTTCCCCCACTTCTTGATGAAAAGTACCGAACTTTTACGAGCCATAAATTGCCTTTAAAATATTACGAATCATTCCTCTATTAGAATAATCAGAAGCTATACAACGTTTTAAGCCAAGTTCAGCTATAACTGCTCTTTCTTGTTCGTGAGCCAAATAATAACTACATTTATCCAATAATTCTTCGTTGTTGCTGAAAAATGCAGCTTCTTTTCCTTCTTCAAACATGGCCAAGTGTTCTGCTGTTCGTTCTGCCATCATAAAACCACCACAAGCTGGTATTTCAACAGAACGCGTGGTCTGTTGATCAAAATTAATTTTCCGCAGAAAGCAAAGATTAATACGAGTCGCCTGTAATGACTTGCAATAATCCTCACCTCTTAATCCAGCCCCTTCTACAATCAAATTTGAGTTATAATTTTTATAATCATTCCATTTACCACCACCAAACACTCTGACCTTTATTCCATGATTCACCAAATAAAGAATAGAGGTACAACGCTCTTGTTCCCAAGCTCCTATAAATCCGACATCAGCACCATAGTTTTTATAATCTTCTTCTGTTAATGCACGGGGGTGGTGAAAGGTTGTTTCATAACTATTATTCACAAAATAAATATTTTTAGCACCCAACTGCCGCATATCATCTAAAATATACGATTTATTAGTAATAATATAATCATATAAAGGTACACTTTCTAAATATTGCTGTGTCTGGTTATGACGCAGCGCCATGTTATCAGGGGAATAACTAACAAGCTTTGCATTAGGTTGCTTCTGCTTAATATAGTGTAATGTTTCAGGATAGATCGTAATCCCTTTGTCGACCCAAACTAGATCATAAAGATTCTTATCCACTAAAAAACGGATATTATCATTCTCATGATTACTTTCCGGTACCCTTATAGGAATACCATATAAAAATAGGTGATAGGATATCTTATACCATAATGAACTTTTGACACCAGATGTATTTACTACATCAATTAGGCCAGCATATTTTGTCAATGCCCAATGCCGATGCAAACAAGTATTACTCAACCCGTCCATCGGGCCTATTGAGAGTATTCTCATGTTTCAATATTTTTTTTAAAAAATCTGTATATCTTTTACCATAAGAAGACCATGTTAACTGTTCCTTGGCTGTTCCTGCATATATAGTGAGACCGAGCTTGTCATATTGTTCCATAGCTTCATGTAGAGCATGGACAACAGCCTCTGCAGTAAATTCTTCTACAATAATGATATTATCTGGCTGCTCAACAAATCTTTTTAAATCCTCTGCACCAGAATCCTTACTGCCAACAACAGGAAGATTACAAGCGACAGCTTGTGCTTGCACCATAGCTAATCCCTCCTCCCTTGAAGGCAAAACAAATACTTTTGCTTGATGATAATAATTGATCAACTCTTTTTGATCAACTATACCATGATGTGTAAAGTTCGGCATCTTAGGAAACTCCATATCAACAAGTCCACCTACATGAAGGAAGGAGTAACCAGTTCTATTTATTGCTTCAATAATTAAATCACACCCTTTTCTATAACTCCATCCTCCTATCATTATTACGTCATAGTTTCTTTGTCGAGTCATATCTGGATAGAAATCTGAAAGTTCAACTCCATAAGGATTAACGAACAATTTTTCTTTGGGATAGTTATGTATCATGAAACTCTCATAAACATGTTTAGAGGCAATAGCAATATAATCAGCAATCACATAGCTTTCTAACTCACGTTTAACATTCACATCTGGAATAGGTTTCACCCCTTTATTTGAAGGTATAGATTCCATTACTCTTTTTTGCTCTAGAATATGTTTAGAGCCTCGTTCATAAATGACTAATGCTCCCTTTTTTTTCGCTCTTCTAGGTGCATATACAAAATCACCACTCATAGCAATTACCACATCTGATTTGCGCATGATCCAAGCGGTTATGTAATCTTGGACATTGATACGCAATCGCTTGATCTGTTGACTTCGATTAAAAATTCTACATAAAGCTAAAAAAGGCAACATCAATACAAAAATAGATGCAGAACAATGCTTAGGTAGCCCAAAACGCATAGCACGCTTAGTGGGCACAAAAGAATAGAATTTTACATCAAATCCATTTTTGTCTAACTCCCGAGCTAAATCAAGCACATGGAATCTTCCTGGTGATAGTATATTAATCTTAGTTTTCATCGCTTACCTTTTGATATACCAAATCCTAAATATTTGTAACTAAAACCGTTCAACTTATCATATAACTGAAAAATATAATAATACAAATTCTTCTTTGCAGCATTTGTTGATGAATAATCAAACTCACCAGCATTGGAGTTAGGTCTCCATCCCCCTTGTGCCCGATGAATACATACTACATTCTTCATAGTATTATATCGTGGTGAATCAAAATAATCAGACGGATATATATGAATACCATCTTTTAGTACTTGATCTTGATCTTGATAACCATCAGCATTATAACCATAGTTGTCTACTAATATTTTGCCATGAATCTCCGGTAAAATCAATTGCATATCATAACGAAAAGTTAAAGGTAATTCCTCATTCGTAGAATGAATAAAATGGCGATTAATATAATAATCTACACACAACTTCAAAAAAGGGTGTCCAGCCTCCGCACCAAAACAGTGAGAAGTAACATAACGCTTCTTCGGTAATCCATGAAAGTTAGCCTCTGCTCCTATAAACATTCTATTGTTCAAGAAAGGATCAAACGATTTAAAAACTTCAATATCTGTATCAAGCCAAATACCACCATACTTATAAACTACGTAATTACGTAAGAAATCAGCTGCAAAAGCCCATTTCTTTACACTAACAGCTTCATTAGCGTAGGGACAATTAATCTCTGCCAAAGCTTTGCCATTCCACAAACGGAATTCATAATCTGGAAGGTATTTTTTCCATGTAACCATTAACTCTTGAATATGTTCAGGAATAGGAGCATCACTGAACCATGAATAATGAATTATTTTAGGTATCATATCTATTGTTTCTATATATTTTATTACGTAAACCAACTATAAATGAATTTACAAACATCCTCTCTCTACTATTTATTCCTATTAAATAAATAATAAGCAGTGTAAAAATTATACCTATTATTAAGGAAAATCCAAAGCGCCATATTCCTATAGGCATATGATAGACGATAATAGAATATGGAATGGAACAAATAACAGCAATTAATATCGGATATATAAAGACATTTTTCACATAATATTTAACATTAAAATGCATCAAGGTATGTGCTATATAGAATCGCCATAACAAAGTAGAAATTGTTATTAATATTGCTACAATGTATACACTGTCTGCATCAAAACCCATTTTCAACAAGAAATACGATAAGGGAAAATTTGCAAATAACAAAAGACTAACTCCTATTTGATATTTACGAACATAGCCAGAAGCCATTATTATATTAATAAGAGTTCTAGATAAAACTTCAAATGCAGTTTGTATTAAAGCATATTGAACGAATATTATAGTATAAGTGGGTACCACGCCTAACCACAACTCCAAAATGAAGTTTGTTTCATATAAAATAGGCAGCGAAAACAACATAACAAGATAAAAAGAAAATCTGCTACCAATCATAGATAACTTCTCCACTCGCATATAATTTTCTTGAGCATAAGATTTTGTTATTTGCGGTGTTATTGCTGTCATAAAATTATTACAAAACTGATTTACAGCATTATTAACTTGTTGAGCAATAGCCTGTGCTGCATTAACAAATGTTCCAAAAAATAAATTAATAAGAATGGCGACGCTTGTGACTTAAAAATATCAGCCATACTACTTAAAAAATTCCATCCCGCCATATTAAACATTTCCAGTACAATTGGCTTATCCCAGATAAAATTTACGGAGCACTCTTCAAATTGTCTTTTGCAATATATTCCATATATAATACGAATAAACAATGAAAGAAGAAAAAGCAAAAATGCATATAATATCAAACGATCATGGGAAGATAATAATAGTAAATATACAACCACTAACTTAGAAATAGCCTCAAATATACTTATATAGGCAAATATACTCATTCTTTCATGAGCTATTATCGTAGCATTATACGGTATACTAATTAAATTCACAATAAAAATCAATAAAGAAAACTGTAAAACCCAATTAGCCGCTATCATATTTTCTTTAGCAATATTCATTTTTGTATTCAAGAACCATACAGCCACTGCTTCTACAGCGACAAAAGTTACTAAAGCCAAGATGATATATATTGAAACAGCGACTGAAAAAGTTTTTTTTAACTTCATCAGATCATTTCGTCCTATTTCAAATGCAATAAAACGTCCAATACAATTAGAAAGAGAGTTGGATATTAACGAAAACATAGACACTAATCCCCCTACTACACTATAGATACCATAATCTTCTACTCCCAGCACCTGCAATATCACTCTACTGGTATATAGTGATATAACCATCATGAATAGCATACGAAAATAAAGTAAAAGAGTATTTTGAGCTATTCGTTTATTCCCCCCCTCTATCAATCCCATAAAACATAAAATTAAAAAGATTACAACTCATGTGAGTACTCACTATGTACCTATAAGACCTTTGATGTTTTTGTAGTCGACATTAGTAAATGTCCAAATTAAATAGTCATTTTGATCCCTTCATGCTCAACGTACTTACATGCTTGAAACGGCTGAAAACATTAGATTTTATCAATTGGGAATCTTTTTTTATAGAGATTTCAATGATAACCCTTACGGATACTTCTATGATTCGGGTATAATCACAACGTATATCAGTGCAAATATTATGTGATTGTTTCATTTATAATTGCGAGACATTTTATATATTAAATAATCCCCTCCCAACAGCGATTCCACCACCAATTCAGAGTGCACACACTTACGTTTCCTTAATTCTTTAGCAGGATTTCCACTTACTACCGACATCGGTTCAACATTTTTTGCCACTACACTTCCCGAACTAATAACTGCACCTTCACCAATATGCCGACAAGAGGGAAGGATAAGAACTTTTGTAGGTATCCATACATAATCATCAATCTGAATGCCATAATGTTTATGTTCCCAAAGAACAGAGTCAATAATTATGAGAATTTGTGATGATTTCCGTTTCCGAGCCTATAATAACATGGCTGCCAATAGTAACCGGAGCACGCAAATCTATCTTATCTGTTTGAATGCTAACGTGATTACCTATTGTGAGATTAGAATTTGCACAACGAGCCAATGACAAAGGCATAATAACACCTTCACCAACCTTCGCACCATGCTTACGTGCTATACGAACAGCACGTTCATACTTGAAATGCTGTTTCCAACGGACATAAAGTCCTATAAGGTAATGTAACTTATTCCTACTCTTTACATTTTCACTATAAACCTTATATTGTCTATCAAAGAAAGGGGAAATGTTTAACATATAAAATATACTTTAGTAGTTACCAGACTCTAGAAAGTAAAACATCTTTAATATGAACAGGAATGGGTAAACAGAGAAAGATAAAAATCAGTTTATGCTTTTTATTATTGGGAGCATATCCATACTTATTATACAGCCTTCTCATAACCGGCACTTGTTCCTTTAAAAACGTCAAACGATCTATCTTAGGTGTTTTATAATAATACAAACTATAACATGCTGCTCGATATGACCCCACTCCATACTCTGTAGTAACTCGACTAATATAATCCTGATCATAGACATTAAAATGTTCAAAAAGGGCAGGATATCTTTGCATAAACCCTTCTGCAGCTATAAGCATATTCCTACTTGTAGGTATGGTATGTGATAAAGAGTTAGAGTTCTCGCGAAATGTCCAATAATAGCCTATTTCTGAACATAAATACATAGAGTCGCAATGAAGTAAATAGTCAAAGAAAAACAGATGATCCTCATGATTCTTAATGCGTTCATCGAAACAGATATTATGTCCTTTTATTATACTTGTTTTGTAAAGCTTTGCAAAAGGAATACCAGCAGAAAAAATATCATTGGATTTTACCCCCCCCGTTAACCTTTTATAATATTTATTTTCAACTATATTTGTCATCATTCCACATACAGTTCCAGTATCTAGGCTATATCTTGCAGTATTTATGAAGCTAATATCACAATCTGCTCCAACAAGTAGATTCTCAATACAATTCTTTTCAAGAAAATCATCAGAGTCTACAAAAATAAGATAATCCGTTTGCACAGTTCTTATACCTAGATTTCGAGCAGAACTAACGCCTCCATTCTCTTTGTTCAATAGTAATATACGATTATCTCGTACTTCATAATTATGGCAAATGGTTTGACTATCATCAGTGCTACCATCATTAATCAGAATCAATGTCCATTGCTTATATGATTGCTTAATAATACTATCAATACATCTTTTTAAAGTGGACTCTGCATTATAAATAGGTATAATAATTGAAATAGATTTATCTTCCATATTTACGTTCTTAAAATTTTAATAATCAGATTAGTAACAGAGAATAATTCCCTAGTTAATGTAAAAATATGATTTACTTGAAAATCAGAACTTAACAAGCTAAATATTTACATTTTAGATATTTACTCCTCCTTTATTTTATGCTCGCCATAACCGTATCCATAGCCATAACGCTTACCATAGCCATAGTACTTGCCATATTTACCATAACCATAGTAATAGCCATACTTATTTTTTTGAAGATCAAGACCATTAATAACGGTACAGATATTGGGAAGCTTATTATCAGCAGCCAACTCATTAATCAAGGTAAACTCTGCTTTCCGAGTATAATCAGCACGACATACATAAACGGATAAGTCAGCTACACGCCCTACAAGCAAAGTATCAGTCACCATACCAACAGGGGCAGTATCCAAAATTACATAATCAAAGTTCTTTTTCAATATTTCAATCGCTTTATCTAAACCATCACGAGCCAGTAATTCCGTAGGATTAGGTGGTACTGTTCCACCAGGAAGAATATATAAATTCTTACTAACATCCGAAGGCTGAACGAAATCCATTAGATTCTTTTCAGGATTTGACAGATATTGAGTAATCCCCTGCTCTTTTCGAGGGATATTAAAGACTTTATTCAAACCGGGTTTACGAATATCAAGCCCTACAATTACTACCCTCTTTCCTAATAAAGATAGACTAATCGCAAGATTTGAAGAAATAAAAGACTTACCTTCACCACTAACTGTTGAAGTCACCAGAATTACTTTCTGACCATTTTCAAGTATAAACTGTAGATTAGTACGGACATTACGAAAAGTCTCACTCATTAAAGTATTCTGATTCTCAAACACTGCAATAGAGCCTGTTTTTTCATCAGTCAAAGGTACATCACCCACAATAGGTAGACTTGTTAATTTCTCAACATCACCACGCCCTTCTATTTTGAACTTAGTCAGACCAAGTAAGAAAATAACACCAACAGGCAATCCCACTCCTACCACTAAAGCAATCATATAAATCATTTTAGGCTTTGGAGAAACCGGTCCACCTTCAGCTACCGGTTCATCTATAATCTTAGCATTATTTGCGGTAGCTGCTAGAGTTATAGCGTTCTCTTCACGTTTCTGCAAAAGCATTAGATAAAGTCCTGCTTTGATTTCCTGCTGACGCGCAATACTTACATACTGACGTTCTTGGCCCGGAGCATCACTGATACGACGAGAAAAGCGACTAGCCTCACGATCCAGATCAGCCTTTACAATAAGTAAACCTTGCAAAGTACCATCAATAGCAGCTTGTACATTCGCTTTCATAGCACGAATACTCGTATCTAGATTTACAATCATCGGATTATTCTCCGTAGAAGTACGTAGCAAACGCTTACGTTCGAAAATTAATTCATTGTAACGATCTATCTGAGTAGTCAAACCATTATCAGACAAACCAATGTTAGCAGGTAATACTTCATATTCATTTGACGGGTTATTGATGTATTTAGTAAGATCACGAATCAAATTAATTTGAGTTCCATTTTCTACACGTTTCCTTTCATATTCTGCATTTCCTTCAACAGCTAATTGGGCATCACTACCGATATTAGTTAATCCGGCATTTCTTTTAAATGCTTCCAGCTTATCTTCTGTACTTCCAAGTTCTTCATCAATAATCTTAATACGCTCATTGATAAATTCCTTTGTTTTCTCCGCAACCTCATTCTTATCATTATTCGTATTACGGTTATACATCTCCATCAGTTTATTGATAAAATCCTGACCACGCTGTATATTTGTATTCATTAGTGAAACAACTGCAACAGACGTTGTTTTAGAGGTAGGTGCTATATTCAATACCCCCTGATATCCTTTTGCTACCACAAATGGCTGACTAACAATAGCACTGATATTCCGTATCGTATTTTGTCCTTCTACCCTCCCATTCGACAAGGAATCTCTCAAGGTAAACCCAAATGTACCCGCATCTGTAGGCAACACTGCTGGAAGTTTATCAAAATGTTTATTATAGTCATATACACCTACCCTTAGATTTACATCCAAACCACCTTCTGGTGCAAGTTTCATATTAACAAAAGCTACATCCGACAAATTATCGGCCTCCTGTGCCGTCAGATTTACGACTACTGGAGAAGTCTTATATAATTCCTTTTTAGGAAACTCATCCTCATCATAATAAGTAATATAAAGTTCGAGATTATTAATAACTTCTTTCAAGATTGTCTTGGAGCGTAGCACTTCTATCTCGTTATCGATACTCTGCGCAGAAGTAATCATTCCACCTAATCCCAAACTTTCAATATCAGCAGCATTTCCGCTCCCACTCTTTTTATCATCTTTTATCATGATGGAAGCAGAAACCTGATAAACAGGAGTCTGAAAATGTAAATACATCCAAGCACCAACCAAACAAGCTAAAACGGAAGCAACAAACCAAGGCCAATGAATAATATACTTAAAGAGAATTTCCTGATAATTTACTTTCTCTTCATCTAAATCACTCATATTATTGTTATACGAATTCTCTTTCATTACTAATCACTTATTTAATAAAATTACCAATATATTTGCTAGTGAAACCAGAATAGAGGTACTAGACAGCCATAATCCCGTATTGGTTCCTATATCCGAATTCTTAGCCTTAGTCTTATTAGGTGTCACATAAATTATATCATTCTGCTGTAACTGATAATAAGGAGACAGTACCGTTTCAGCCTTATTCAAATCCATAGTAATAATTTCCTGCTTGTTATCTTGCCCTGTCCGGATCAATTTCACATTATCACGCATGCCATAAATAGTCAAATCACCTGCCATGGCAAGCGCCTCCAGCAAATTAATCTTCTCGTTAGAGACTACAAAGCTGCCTGGCTTGGTGACCTCCCCTAATACCGAAATCCGATAATTTACAATACGTACAGTTACAAGCGGTGCTTCTTTCAAATAAACCTCAACTTATCTACAATCAGGTTTTCTATTTCCAGCTTTGTCAATCCACCTACATGAATCTCACCCAACACTGGAAAGTTGATATTCCCCTGATTATCTACCAAATATTGCTGTAGAGCAGTTGACTCGATTCCTTGTCCCACTGTCTTTCCCTCCGTTCCACTAGCAGTACCCGAATTTGCCAGATTGAAAGGTGCAGCCAGTTCCGGAGTAGAACAAGACACGGCAATCGTCAACAAATCCTTGGGCATAACCTTCACACCTGTCTGATGAATACTCTGTTCTGTATCATTCACAAAAGCCGTATCCTGCAAATAAGGCACTTTCTTATATGATTGGCAGGATACCAGCAAAAAAGCAAGTAACGCACCCAAAGTCAATCGTTTCAATTTTCTCATAACCACCTACTCATGTAAATTACAACTATTGATTTAATTTTTATTCAAATTCCAATTCTGACCTAATACGCCTCTTTATCCCCACGGATTACGTTATACACAGTCTTATACATGATATACAGATCCAAAAGAAACGTCCAATGCTCGATATACCAGATGTCACGTTGCACACGTCCTTCCATCTGCCAAAGCTCTTTCGTTTCTCCACGGAAACCTGTCACCTGTGCCCAGCCTGTAATACCCGGTTTAACAAAATGACGAACCATATATTTATTTATCAAATGAGAATATTCTTCTGTGTGCTTCAACATGTGCGGACGGGGACCCACTAAAGACATATCCCCTTTCAGTACATTAATAAATTGAGGAAGTTCATCCACATTCGTCTTGCGAATCAGATCGCCTATTCGGGTTTTACGAGGATCATGTTCTGTAGCCTGAAGTGTATCACTTAGAGCATTCACCCGCATCGAACGGAACTTATAGCACCAGAATTCACGACCATCTTCACCGCTTCGTTTCTGTTTGAAAAGGACAGGTCCGGGAGAACTTATCTTTATTGCCAGCCCCACAATGATATATATAATCGGGAAAAGGGTACAAAGGAACAGTAGCGAGCAAATAATATCAAAGCCACGTTTCACAATACGATTTTCCAATAACTCAAGTGGCTCACGACGGATAGAAAGTACCGGAACATTACCCAGCATTTCAAAATACATTCTCCGTTTCAAATAGTTCCGGACATTGGGAACACTGAAAAAACGAATCAGATGGTTCTCACAATAGTTGATAATCGGCATAATTTCAGTACTACGGGCGGAAGGAAGACTGCAATAAAGCTGATCTACCTTTCCCGCATTACGGGTCAAATAATCAACAGCTTCGCACGGCTGTCCCAAATAAGCTATATTCATAGGAT
Organism: Bacteroides sp. AM54-2NS; assembly: GCF_003602935.1. Classification (NCBI taxonomy): domain Bacteria; kingdom Pseudomonadati; phylum Bacteroidota; class Bacteroidia; order Bacteroidales; family Bacteroidaceae; genus Bacteroides; species Bacteroides sp. AM54-2NS. Next base: position 31,662 of record NZ_QTMZ01000024.1, on the reverse strand, counting down.
AGCGGTCTGATGGAAAATCTTCAAAATATCCTAGTACACGATATCCGGATGTCGGATCATCCGTCATGGAATGATAAAGTTCCTGCATATTTTCATGGCTACCCACCAGTACTACCTTTCGGACATTTTCCCCACTTTTACGATAAAGCTCCAGAATATAACGAAACGTCAGGCGATAAGAAATAATAACGATAATGAGAACTACATAAAATGCCCCCAGCTGACGCAGGTTAACACATTCAAAATGGAATATGTACGAAAGGCCCAGCACCATCAATACAAAAGGAATCATGTTCCGTGCCACCCGAAGCATTATTTGCTCCGGACGAACCACCGGACGATGAAGAATCACTCCAGAACGAATGTTGCAAACCAGATAACATAAAGTCATCAAAGCCATATTCTGGAAAAGAGGCATGGAAAACTCAAAAGGAGAACGGTTTCCCCAAAGAGAACCAAACACCCACAACAGTAAGTTCAGTAAGATGATGTCCCCTGAAAGGACAAAAGATTTTAGGACTTTATTAAAACGTTGGACTTCCTGCATTACTTTATTCTTGATTTAGATTTTCATCCATATCCTCATTTTTCTCCCTATACTCAATATAAAGTTCTCCCCATCTACCATTTTGGCTCGAAACTCTTCTTTTGTGAGATTGTCATAGTAATAGGAAAAAAGACGGGTAAAATCACTTAGACGTAAATCTCCCCAGATGTCATCTTGTAATAAGTGGGTTTTCCCATGTGGATTTCTTTACGCATAGCCTCTATTGACAAGTGAGCACGTTCAAACTGCTCTGCGATAAAATGGCCCAGTACGGGATGATTAAATTTTTTCATGTTTATAATTTTATTAGTTGTTAAATACATTGTATTATATGTTAATTTTATGCATATCTGTTCAGACATGTCTGAACGATATATTTAAAAGCTATTTCTACCTTCGCACCGCGTTTTGAAAATTCAAGACGATAATCAAAAAATATAAATGTTATGACAAACGATTTCAGAATGTCTTATTTCATGCCTCCCATTGCTCCCATCAAAAATGAACTGGGGCGGATTGTTACTCCTGCAACACTTATTCCCTCCTGCGAAGTCTCCGTAGAACAAGTTTTTCAAATGATAACCTGCAACGAGAATCTCAAAATTCTGACCGAACAAGTACGCAATTCCGGAGATATACGGACAGCAAAAGCATCACTATTGCCATACGTGACTCCCTGTGGTACGTTCTCGCGTCGCAACAGCAAATGTTTCGTAGCTTCTTCACATCTGGTGGTGGTAGATATCGACCATCTCGACTCCTATCAGGAGGCAGTGGAAATGCGCAGTACATTGTTTAATGACCACCTTCTGCATCCTGTACTCACGTTTATCAGTCCCAGCGGACGGGGTGTAAAAGCATTCGTACCCTACGATCATTTACCCATGGCTAACGACACAAACAGTATCATCGAAAATATGAAGCTGGCAATGATGTTCACTGTGTTGCTCTATGGTACTGAAACACCTCCTCCATTCGGAGAAAAACGCAAAGGGGTAGACTTTTCCGGTAAGGACATTGTAAGGTCTTGTTTTCTTAGTCATGATCCGGGAGCGTTGTTTAGAAACAACAAATAATTAGATATTAAAAACTATAAATTAAAATTATGGACGAAATTGAATCGTTATGCCGCCTCTGTGAGGCGGTTGAAACTGCAGGAGCGGATATTGCCCCTACGTATGCTGAATATGTACAACTGGCGTTCGCCATCGCAACGGATTGCGGAGAAGCGGGACGCGAGTTTTTCCATCGGTTGTGCCGGGTGTCTGCCAAGTACGAACGGGAACATGCCGAACGGATATTCTCCAATGCACTTACTACCCGGCATGGAGATGTCCATCTGGGCACTGCATTCCATCTTGCTGAAAGGGCGGGTGTAACTCTCTGCAAAGAGGGAGTGATGAACCACCGGAAAAATGCAAAAAATGCAGGAAATGCACCGTCCCAAAATCTCACACACACGCATGTATATAATAAGGTGGACAATGAAGAACCGGACGAATCCGAAGAACTGCAGGACGGGAGTGACCCGAACCAGCCATTGCCCTCTTTCACCGAAGCGGACTGGCCGAAAATCCTGTTGCTCATCATGAGTTATGCCACCAGCCCCACACAACGCGATGTCATGCTGCTCGGAGCATTGACCGCCATAGGTGCCAGCATGGAGCGATATGTGAGATGTCCATACGCCGGCAAACTCCAGTCTCCTTGCCTGCAAAGTTTTATTGTAGCCCCTTCCGCCTCGGGTAAGGGAATTCTTTCGTTCATCCGGCTGCTTGTAGAGCCTATTCATGACGAGATCCGCCAAAAAGTAGCGGAAGAGGTCAAGGCCTACAAAAAAGAGAAAGCCGCCTATGATACTATGGGAAAGGAGCGCTGCAAAGTGGAAGCTCCTCAAATGCCCAAGAATAAAATGTTTCTCATCTCGGGCAATAACACCGGAACAGGTATTCTGCAAAATATCATGGATGCCAACGGCACAGGACTTATCTGCGAAACCGAAGCGGATACCATCTCCGCTGCTATCGGTTCTGAATACGGACACTGGAGCGATACACTCCGCAAAGCATTCGACCACGACCGCCTGTCGTACAACCGGCGCACCGACCAGGAATACCGGGAAGTAAAGAAAAGCTATCTCTCCCTCCTGCTTTCCGGCACGCCCGCACAAGTAAAACCACTCATTCCCTCGACAGAGAACGGTCTTTTCTCGCGCCAGCTGTTTTATTATATGCACGGTATATGGACATGGATCAACCAGTTTGAAAGTGGCGAAACCGATCTGGAAGCCATCTTCACAGGCATAGGCCTGGAATGGAAAAAGCAACTGGACCTGATGAAAGCACACGGGCTTCATACGCTCCGGCTCACTGATGAGCAAAAGCAAGAGTTCAATGCCCTCTTTGCCGATCTGTTTTTCCGCTCGGGACTTGCCAACGATAACGAAATGAGCAGTTCCATAGCCCGACTGGCTGTCAATACATGCCGTATCATGGCAGAAATAGCTATGATTCGTGCATTGGAATGCGACCAGCCTTATCAGTTCAAGGGTTCTTCCACCCCTCTGCTGACTCCTGACAAGGAGATTGCCGCCGATAATATCAAAGACGGCATTATCACCCGTTGGGATGTGACAATCACCGCTGAAGATTTCCATGCGGTGCTGGAACTTGTAACTCCGCTCTATCGTCATGCCACACATATCTTATCTTTTCTTCCTTCCACAGAGGTCAAACATAGAGCCAATGCCGACCGGGATGCACTTTTTGAAATAATGGGCAACCAGTTCACCCGCGCACAGTTGTTGGAGCAGGCTGAAAAGATGAAAATCAAACCTAACACTGCTCTTAGCTGGCTGAACCGTCTGATAAAAAAAGGATTGCTTATCAATACAGACGATAAAGGCGTTTATACGCGTACGCATGTGTGCGTGTGTTAGGGAACCCTCGGAAAAAGTGCATTTTTTGCATTTATATAACAACAGGACGTTTCATGAATCCTAAAGCGGCGCTTTAGAAGTGGTAAAGCATAGCTTTACGATTGCTAAAGCGGTGCTTTACTTTTCCGCTCTTCTAAGGTTCTCCCAAGGCATCTACAATCACTCTCACCTCCAACGGGGTGAATGAGCGGCGCTTTGATTCGTAACCTAAGTCGTACAGGCGTTGCAGAAGTCCGGGACATAAAGAGATCCATTTCTTCATCTTTCGATATGCAGCAATGTCAGTTAGTTCCGGAGAATAAAGTTGAGCCAGTTCCATGCGACCGTAGGCGCGTATTTTGAATTCGTTCATGATGAATAAGTTTCTGATTTACAATTACAAAAATAACAAAACATATTCACATATCCTACGTTTTTCCATTGAATAACCGACCGTTACTGCGCATAATTGACAACAATCGCGTGCAACTGTAGACTATTGATTTCTGCGGGTTTCAGGGTTGTATCTTTGTATCGTCGAAAGGGAAAAGAATCCCCCGGACACAATGTTTAACCCTTTAATTTATTGTTTTATGATTCGTTACAAAATTTATCAAAACCAACAGCAAAAAGGCCTGAATGCAGGCAAGTGGTTCGCCCGTGCGGTAAGCGACGAGACGTTTGATTTGGCTAAGCTTGCCGAACACATGTCAAAACACAATTCACCGTATTCCGGTGGTGTCATCAAAGGTGTGCTTTCCGACATGGTAGACTGCATCAAGGAACTGCTGCTCGACGGCAAATGTGTGAAAATCGACGACCTTGCCATCTTTGGTGTGGGCATCCGCAGTAAGGCAGCTGATACGCTGGAAGATTTCTCATTGGAGAAAAACATCACTGGTATGCGTCTGAAAGCCCGTGCTACCGGTAATTTGTCAACCACCAACCTGAAACTCGACAGCCAGTTGAAACAGCAGGCCGAATATCAGAAACCAACAACTGCCGGAGGAGGTTCTGATTCGGGTGATACCCCTGATCCGAAACCGGATGGTGGCGGTGAAGCGCCTGATCCGGCTGCTTAATCCTAAATCCTTTATTTTTAATCTTTAAAAAAGTAACATCATGAGTAATTCATCTTCTCCCCGCTCCGTATGGAGCTTCATCATCAAAGTGATTATCACCGTTGCCACCGCTATCGGAGGTCTGATCGGAGTACAGAGCTGTATGTAGCCTTATGCGTACCATCACTCTGATTATCATTCATTGCAGTGCCACGCCGGAAGGAAAGTCCCTTTCGGCGGAGGCTTGCCGTCAAGATCATATCCTTCACCGGAGATTCCGTGACATCGGCTATCATTTCTACATCACCCGGGATGGAGAAATCTACCAAGGCCGTCCTCTGGAAAAGGTCGGGGCACACTGCCGTGACCATAACACCCATTCGATAGGTATTTGTTACGAAGGAGGGCTGGATATGGCGGGACGTCCCAAAGACACGCGTACATTGGCACAACGGGCTTCTTTGCTCGGTCTGCTCCGCGAATTGAGGAAAATATTTCCTAAGACGTTGATTGTAGGCCATCATGATTTGAATCCGATGAAGGAGTGTCCGTGTTTTAATTGTACGGAGGAGTACCGAGAATTAGATGGTATTATCTAAGTATATTGACCAGCAAACTGGCAATAGATACCAGAATGGAAAATCCCGAAACCCACATCGTCGTACTTGTTCCGATGTCTGCGCTCTGCGCTTTGGTTTTATTAGGAGTGACATACAGGATGTCATTCTGTTGCAACTGATAGTAAGGAGATAATAACAAATCCGCGTCGTTCAGATTGAGTGTAACAAACTGTTTATGCCCATTCCTGTCTTCGCGGATTAGTTTTACATTATCACGAACACCATAAATAGTCAAATCTCCTGCCATGGCAAGGGCCTCGAGCACATTGATCTGCTCATTCACTACCGGATAAACACCGGGAGAGGCCACTTCGCCCAAAACGGAAACTTTAAAACCGGACATACGGACTACTACCGTAGGTCTTTCTTTCACGTAAGATTTCAGTCTATCCGTTATCAGGTTTTCAGCTTCACGACTTGTTAAACCGTTCAAAGGAAGTTTACCTAAAACCGGATAATTGATATTTCCCTGATCGTCCAATAGAAACGTACTGCCTTGCGCATTGAAAGGCTGCGAAACAACCGGATCGGAAGTGGAAACAAGAATGGAAACTTCATCACCCGGTATCAGTCTTGCGTCCTGAACAGGCGCAACTTGCGTATTCGCCTGTTTCAAAATCTCCGCATCCTGCAAGTAAGGCACTTTCTTATAGGACTGGCAAGCCGAGAGAAAGAAGAAAAAGAATATCAGTGCAAAAGCACCGGATAATTTCGTATTCATGTAAATGGTGGATAAATGATGACGGGATTAGTTTTTCTCGCAGATAGCCTCGACATAACCAATAGGCATATTAACGCAAGCGCATCCCAGCATATTCAGCCGGACGGCAATCTTGCTTTTGCCATCGACATTGACCAGTTCACCAACCAGCCCGGTCAGAGGTCCTTTCACAACACGGACCTTCTCACCACGTGCCAAAGGAGAGCTGTTCATACAAATAGCTTCCTCGGAATAGTCGAGCATGAAACGGAAACGAGCCATCTGCTCATCTGGAATCACCGCCGGAGAGCTCTCACCACGCATCACCATATAACGGCTCACTGTAGAAAAACCCAGAACTTCTTTGCGTTCTTTCGGATTTACGTGCACAAACACCATCATTGGAAGAAGGACAGACTCAACTACCTTGCGCCGGTCACTCCACTGATGAATTTCTTGTTGGACAGGGACGAAATTCTCGATCCCCATTTTGTCTAAACGTTCGGCTACCTTCTTCTCGTGGTGCATACGAACCAGAGCAACATACCAGCGTTTAGAGTGTGCTACGCCTTCCCCTGTCCCATCGCTAGGCCCAGCACTAAGTGATTTTGGTTTTGTTAAAATCATGTTTTTTTACCCCATGTTATTCCGTTACTTCTTAGGTAACGGACAATACACACACAAGGCGCGCGTCTCTATAAAAATGGAAATCACATATAGGAATAGGGCACAAGAAAGGAACTGCCTAATACTCAACAGGAAAAATCCAGAGATTAGGCAATAAAAAGTTTAGAACATGAAAATAAAGTTATTTCATGTTCGGATAGTTTTTTTCCTATATTTCAGATAAAACGAAAAAAAGTGGAAGAATATTTGCTTACTATTTATGTTTTTGTCTATCTTTGCGTCAAATTTAAGTTCCGTTACCTAAGAAGTAACACACATACTTTAGTTCTGAATACTAATACTTTGCACTTTTCACCCTGCCTACACAACAGTTTTTAATGTAAGATAAATTCCCTTTATTTACCTCTGTACGTTCTTTAAGTCCAAAGCCTTTCAAATAGATTTGTGTGGTTTTTATAGATTTATGGCCCAATGATTCACTAATCATTTCAATAGGTACTCCCCGATACTTCGCTGTCGTTGCCCAAGAATGGCGAAGTGTATAGGAAGTGACTGGAGATTGCAAATGCAAGGCTCTTGCCAAGTCCTTCAAACAATTATTGAATTGGCGAAGAGCGGACTGATATTCCCGGTACCCTCTTTCATCCAGACGTTTTTGATCGCCGCTAAGGATGTCAAACAGATAATCCGGACAATCGGGTTGTGCATCTTCCCTATTGCGAAGCTGGTTAATCATTTCTCTGGCTGTATCAAGTACTTCCACACTCATCGGGGTTTTAGTTTTGATACGGTTGTATCGCAACACATTCTGTTCTAAAGCTGATTTCTCCAGGTGAGCCAGATCAGCGAACGACATTCCACAAAACTGGAACATCAGGCAGCAATAGCCTGTGTACGACGCAAACGCTCCGACTTGGGGTCCTCATACAGAAGCTTATGCAATTCGACAGCAGGCAGGGCCTTCTTCTGGCGAACATCGACACCGGTATAAACATCATGAAACAGTCGCGGCACATAAGGCGCAATGCCCGCTTCTACTCCCCGGTTATAAATACTACGAAGCATACGCATATACGTAGAGATCGTGTTGGGTTTCAAGCCACACTCGTAAAGATACTGCCCGTAGCGTCGTAAACTTTCCCGGGTGACTTGTCTGAACGACACATTGAGCGTGCCGCAAAACTTGCTGAAAGAGAAGAGGGCATTCTTGTAGACATGCGCCGTAGAATAGCGTCCCTCCTTTCGCAAACGGCCGATGTAGAACTCTGCACATCGGCTAAATCCATTTTTGTTCCTCATTACATCACTAGTTATTTTATATATTATGCCATTTGGCAAGCGGCAAAAGAACGAATCTTTTTGTGTGTTCCAGATAAACTTTTTAATAAATATAGTTAAAGAGTTTTTTGCCGTTTTTATTCTATTAGTAATAAAAAAAGTCATCCGGCTTTGCCCATCATGAGGATGAAACAAAGTCGGATGACTTTCATTTTGTACGCTATTATCTTATACGTATGTTTCCAGCAATTTCACACTTCCTCCTTCGGGAGTGATAGTGACATCTTGCGTGGTAGCAGGCAACAGGATAGATTCTCCTGCACTAACAGTCAGTTCATTACCTTCATTGTCTCTCATTGTACATGATCCTTCCATACAGATAAAGATCACGAATGAATCGAGTTCGGAATAGTCACAACTGATTTCTTCAGTCATGTCATACAGAGAAGTCGTGAAGTAAGTGCAGGCAACCAGTTCTACCGGTTCGTCCTTCAACGGTTCGTATTTAGTACGATAGTCATCCAATACTTCGTAGTTGATGGCTTCACGGGCTAAATCGGTGTGAAGTTCGCGGGTTTTACCATTCGCATCTTTACGGTTGAAATCGTAGATACGATAAGTTATATCAGAAGTTTGCTGAATCTCGGCGATGAAAGAACCTGCCCCGATGCTGTGCACACGTCCGGCAGGAAGGAAGAATACATCACCCGGATGAATTTCATATTCCTGCAATACGTCGGTAATCGTATTGTTCAACACGCGTTCTTTATATTCTTTCGGGGTAATCTGTTCAGAGAATCCTGAACGCAATTTAGCTCCTTTGTCGGCATCTACCACATACCACATCTCGGTTTTTCCCATCGAATTGTGGCGTTTCTTCGCCAACTCATCTGTTGGGTGTACCTGGATTGACAAATCCTGTTTGGCGTCGATGAACTTAATGAGCAGTGGGAATTTATTGCCGAAACGGGCATAATTCGCTTCACCAACCAGTTCCTCACGATACTTTCTTACCATATCGGCCAAGGTTAAACCTTTATCCGGGCCATTAGCCACTACGGATTCATTGTTCTCAACACCGGAAATCTCCCAGCTTTCTCCTACTCCTTTCAAGTCTGAATTCAAATGCTTGAACGGAATAATTTTGTCGCCCCCCCAAAGCGTCTGCTTCAGAATAGGTTCGAATTTTAATGGATACATTTTTGTTTTTCTTGTTATAAACTTAGATTAAATTCGCTCGGATTGTTACAATCCGGGAACAAACATACAAAAAATAGTTCAGTTTTTAAGAAAAGGAGGATGAAAATTCATTTAAGAAATCATCTTTTGTCCTTGCATCCAAAGAAGATGAAGTAATAAAGCTAAACTTTCCTAAAGCACCTGTCATATTTAGTCGGAATAATTTGTGAGTAAGAAAGAATTTCCCTTTATTTGCAGGAAATTTTTAATAATACCAGACATGAATAACACATTCCCAACAGAAGGGAATCTATCAGGGCTCAGCCGGAAAGATTTCCAAAAGGATATAAATGATAAGAAAACTGATTTATTTATCCTCAAAAACACAAAGGGAATGGAAGTAGCTGTAACCAATTACGGATGCGCCATTCTTTCTATCATGGTACCGGACAAAAACGGTAAGTATGCTAATGTAATCCTCGGACACGACAGCATCGACCACGTCATCAACAGCCCGGAACCTTTCCTAAGCACTACTATCGGACGCTACGGCAACCGTATCGCGAAAGGAAAATTCACCTTGTTCGGCGAAGAACATGAACTCACGATTAACAACGGACCTAACTCTCTGCATGGTGGACCTACCGGTTTCCACGCCCGTGTTTGGGATGCTGTCCAGATTGATGAAAGCACAGTGCAATTCAACTATGTTTCTGCTGACGGTGAAGAGGGATTCCCCGGCAATCTGGAAGTGGAAATGACTTACCGCCTGGAAAATGAAGTAAATGCACTGACTATCGAATACCGCGCTACCACCGACAAAGCTACAGTCGTTAACTTGACTAACCACGGTTTCTTCAACCTCGCCGGTATTTCCAACCCTACTCCTACCGTTAACAACCACATCGTTACGATCAACGCTGATTTCTATACGCCTATCGACGAAGTTCCATCCCTACCGGTGAAATTGCCAAAGTAGAGGGTACTCCGATGGATTTCCGTGCTCCACACACTGTAGGCGAACGTATCGACGACAAATTCCAGCAACTGATTTTCGGTGCAGGATATGACCACTGTTATGTACTGAACAAGATGGAAAGCGGTTCGCTCGACCTGGCTGCCACTTGCAAGGATCCGGAAAGCGGACGTATCATGGAAGTATATACCACCGAAGCGGGTGTACAACTCTATACGGGCAACTGGCTCAACGGATTTGAAGGTGCACACGGAGCTACATTCCCTGCCAGAAGCGCTATCTGCTTTGAAGCACAGTGTTTCCCGGATACTCCGAACAAACCGCATTTCCCATCGGCCACTTTGCTGCCGGGTGATGAATACCAACAGATCACTGTCTACAAATTTACGGTAGAAGAATAAGACTTGAAAAATAACTAACCTAATTTTATAAACTAACATTTTTTTTGAACCATGACACAAGAAAAAAAGAACGGTAATCTCGTCGCAATTATCACGATGTTCTTCATCTTTGCGATGATCTCTTTCGTAACAAACCTCGCTGCTCCATTCGGAACAATCTGGAGAAATGAATATGCGGGTTCGAACACTTTAGGTATGATGGGAAATATGATGAACTTCCTGGCTTACCTGTTTATGGGAATTCCTGCCGGTAACATGCTCGTTAAGATCGGTTACAAGAAGACTGCTTTGATTGCAATGGCAGTAGGTTTCCTCGGTTTGTTCACACAGTATCTTTCCAGCTTATTCGGAGCAGGTGCTGAAGTATTCGCATTCGGTGAGTATGTTATCAAATTAAACTTTGTAATCTATCTGCTTGGTGCATTTATCTGCGGTTTCTGCGTTTGTATGCTTAACACAGTGGTAAACCCGATGTTGAACCTTCTCGGTGGCGGTGGTAACAAAGGTAACCAGTTGATTCAGACTGGTGGAGCTCTTAATTCTTTGTCTGGTACATTGACTCCGCTTTTCGTAGGTGCTTTGATCGGTACTGTTACTTCAAGTACTGCTATGTCTGACGTTGCTCCTCTGCTCTTCGTTGCTATGGGTGTATTCGTTGCTGCATTTATCGTTATCTCATTTGTTGCTATTCCTGAACCACACCTTCAGAAAGGTGGAGTGAAGAAAGAAAAATTCTCTCACAGTCCATGGAGCTTCCGTCACACTTTACTGGGTGTAATCGGTATCTTTATTTATGTAGGTATTGAAATTGGTATCCCGGGTACACTGAACTTCTATCTTGCCGATTCAAGCGATAAAGGTGCCGGTATCATGATGAACGGTGCTGCTATCGGTGGTGCTATCGCTGCTATCTATTGGTTGCTGATGCTTGTGGGGCGTACTGCAAGTAGTGCTATCAGTGGTAAGGTTTCCAGCCGTGCACAGTTGATCGCTGTTTCTGCTACTGCTATCATTTTCGTATTGATCGCTATCTTCACTCCGAAAGATGTAACGGTTTCAATGCCGGGTTACACTGTAGGCGAAGGCTTTATGATGGCACAGGTTCCTGTAAGCGCCTTGTTCCTTGTACTTTGCGGTCTTTGTACTTCTGTAATGTGGGGTGGTATCTTCAACCTTGCAGTAGAAGGCTTAGGAAAATATACAGCACAGGCTTCCGGAATCTTTATGATGATGGTTGTTGGTGGTGGTGTATTGCCGTTGATCCAACAAAGCATCTCTGACTCTGTAGGTTATATGGCTAGCTACTGGTTGATTATCGCTGCTCTGGCTTACCTGTTGTTCTACGGTTTGGTAGGTTGCAAGAATGTAAATAAGGATATTCCTGTGGAATAATCACATAGAATAGAATAGAATAGAATTCAATTTATTCACCTTTAAAATATAAATATCATGGATACAGAATACGTAAGAAGTCGATTCATTAAACACTTTGACGGAACTACTGGATTTTTATATGCTTCTCCGGGCCGTATCAACCTGATCGGTGAACACACTGACTACAACGGTGGATTCGTTTTTCCGGGAGCGGTAGACAAAGGGATGATTGCTGAAATCAAACCTAACGGTACTGACAAAGTAAAGGCTTACTCTATCGACTTGAAGGATTATGTAGAATTTGGTTTGAATGAAGAAGATGCTCCACGCGCCAGCTGGGCAAGATATATTTTCGGTGTATGCCGTGAAATGATTAAACGTGGCGTTGATGTGAAGGGATTCAATACTGCTTTCGCAGGTGATGTGCCTCTGGGTGCAGGTATGTCTTCTTCTGCTGCTTTGGAAAGTACGTATGCTTTCGCACTGAACGAACTGTTTGGTGAAAACAAGATAGATAAGTTCGAATTGGCTAAAGTTGGCCAGGCTACAGAACATAACTATTGTGGTGTGAACTGCGGTATTATGGACCAGTTTGCTTCCGTATTCGGTAAAGCAGGTAGTTTGATCCGTCTGGATTGCCGTTCACTGGAGTATCAGTATTTCCCATTCCATCCGGAAGGTTATCGTCTGGTTCTGATGGATTCAGTGGTTAAGCACGAATTGGCTTCTTCTGCTTATAACAAGCGTCGCCAAAGCTGTGAAGCTGCTGTTGCCGCTATCCAGAAAAAACATCCGCACGTAGAATTCCTGCGCGACTGTACAATGGCTATGCTAGAAGAAGCGAAAGCTGATATCAGCGCTGAAGACTATATGCGTGCAGAATATGTAATCGAAGAAATCCAACGTGTACTCGATGTTTGCGAGGCATTGGAAAAGGATGATTACGAAACTGTAGGTAAGAAGATGTACGAAACTCATCACGGCATGAGCAAGTTGTACGAAGTAAGCTGCGAAGAACTCGACTTCCTGAATGACTGCGCTAAAGAGTACGGTGTAACCGGTTCACGCGTTATGGGTGGCGGCTTCGGTGGTTGTACTATCAACTTGTTAAGGATGAGTTGTACGATAACTTCGTTGAAAAAACAAAAGCTGCTTTCAAAGCTAAATTCGGCAGAAGCCCGAAAGTGTATGACGTAGTAATCGGTGACGGTTCTCGTAGACTGGAATAAGAATTTATTCGTTATTAAATAATTAAGAAGGGCGGCTTCCGTGATGGGAGCCGCCCTTACTTTTTACAATTAACAAAAATCTAAAATCTATTAATCTAATAACATCTAATTAGTTCTACTTATTTCTTCGTAAATTTATATACTGCAAACGTAGTGGGTTCCAATTCGGTAGTAAACACATTGCCTTCAATAGATACCGGAGTTTCCTGCGGAACGATGGCAAAAGGTTGTTCAAGTGTATTATCCTTATCCAAATCAAGCGAACGAAGTTTGATACAACGACCATTAGACAGTACATCTTGTTTCTTCAATCCTTCAAAATTCAAGGAAATCGGTTGAGCTGTGGCGGAGGTATTGGCAACCTTTACAATCAGTTCATTCTTATCCTTATCGTAAACAGCACTGGCAAAGAGTCCGTTCTGTCCTTCGGCTCCCGTTACATTTTTCTTGTTCATGGTAAGGGGAAGTACATTTGTTCCTTTGTTTTGCGCATACAGTTGTTGTACATAATAGCTAGTGGTACGCACAGAGTTCAGGTTATCGAACCAAATCATATCAGGACGCCATTGCCATCCTTCCACATGAGCGAAAAGCGGAGCATAGGTAGCCATGTGAACGATGTCAGCATTACGTTCCAATCCGGTCATGAAAGCAGCTTCGAGCAAAGCAGCATGATAATGGTTCCATTTCTTTCCTTTTCCATGGCAGGCATATTCGCCGGCAAAGACTTTCGGACCTTTACGATCGTAGTTGTCATAGCGGGCACCTTGTGCCAGGAACCAACTTTCGGGACGATAGAAATGTTCGTCCACCAAATCGGCTTTCAGACGTTTCATTTCAGGCCACAAGTAATCAAATTCTTTTCCTTCGGAATTCGGACCGGAGCTACCTACTATTTTAATCTCCGGGTGAGCTTTACGAATGGCTTTGATAAACGGTTCGAGACGTTCGGGATATTCTTTTCCCCATTGTTCGTTACCGATACCGATAAACTTCAGGTTAAACGGAGCAGGATGTCCCATATCGGCACGTACCTTTCCCCATTTGGTATTCACGTCTCCATTAGCAAACTCAATCAGGTCGAGTGCATCCTGAATATAGTTATCCAAATCACAAACGGCTACGTGAGCTTTCGGATCATTATTCTGATATTGGCAGGAAAGTCCGCAATTCAGAATCGGCAGAGGTGCCGCACCCATTTCTTCAGACAGCAGGAAATATTCGTAGAATCCCAATCCATAGCTTTGATAATAATCAGGGAAGAATCGGTGAGTAAAAGTATACTGCCAACGATTTTCATTTAAGGGACGGTTCTCTACCGGGCCAACTGATTTTTTCCAGTCGTAACGAGTCTCCAGGTCGGTACCTTCTACAATGCAACCACCGGGAAAGCGGAAGACTCCAGGATGAATATCCGCCAATGCTTGTGCCAAATCTTTACGAAGACCATTTTCGTGTCCCTTCCAAGTATCAACCGGGAAAAGAGAGATATGCTCCAGATCTACTGTTCCTTTGGAAGTAAGAAAAATACGAAGTACGGATTTCGGATGAGTACTGCCGGGCTTCAAGATTATCTGGTATTTTTTCCAGTCCTTAGAATCAATCGTAAGATTCCCTGCAACAAGTGCTTGGCGTTCGCCCATTGATTGGGTATCTACAAGTTCGATCCTCAATGTTTCTTTCGTACTTCCTTGCGGCAAACGCGCCCAAACGGAGAAGCGATATTCCTCCCCCTTCTTGACACCGATACCGAAGAAACCTTCGTTATCCAATCCGGTATGCTTATGTGCATGTCCGGGGTTAGAAAGACGTACGTAATGTGGATTGCGTTCAAAAGGGCCATCATTCATTAAGGATACTTTTCCGTACGTTTTCCATCCCATCAGGTGTTGTGGAAATTCAAAGGAACGATTCTTCACCAGTTCGGCATAAAGTCCGCCGTCGGCAGCATAGTTGATGTCCTCAAAAAAGAGTCCGTACATAGTAGGTTGGATTTCTGCACCCAGCTTCTTCGTCTGTATCACCAACTCATTAGTTTGCGCATGAAGCGCAAGGTTAGTAGACAAGGCTAATACTGCCAATAAATTTGCGTATCTTCTCATGGTTCTCAATAAAAAATTATATATAGTTAAAATGCAAAGATAATCAGATTCTCTATTTTCCCCGTACCCGATTTTATCATTAACAGGTGTATATCGGTCAAAAAGGATCAAATTCCATTCATTTGCACAATTTTCCATCCGTATCTGATATTTATAATACGAAACCAGATCAAAAAACACCTATTAACCCGCTCTATTATATGAAAAATAAACGGATGGAAAGCGTACATTTATATATATAATAAGGTGTATGGGAAATCATAAAATATACCGTTTATGCTGCATAACATACAAGAGTGTATTTGATACACCAAACAAAAGTGTTACTTTTACACCCAAAATAAGATAAATATCTCATTTACATTAAAAATAAAACCATGAAAAAACATTTTCTACTTGCAGGATTTGCCGCGCTGATGCTGGTTGCGTGCAATAACAAGCCGGCTTCCGAGCTGACCTTGTCCGGTCTTGACCCGGTAAAATTTCAAACAGAAGTGAACAATGCCAAAACAGCTCTTTACACCTTAAAGAACAAGGCAGGCATGGAAGTATGTATCACTAACTTCGGAGGACGTATCGTGTCTGTCATGGTACCCGACAAGAACGGTAAGATGCAAGATGTAGTTTTAGGCTTTGACAGCATTGCTGACTATATTAATGTACCCAGCGACTTCGGTGCTTCTATCGGACGCTATGCAAACCGTATCAACCAAGGACGTTTCGCATTGGACGGTGACACGATCCAACTGCCGCAAAACAATTTCGGCCACTGCCTGCACGGAGGTCCGAAAGGTTGGCAATACAAAGTTTATGAAGCTAATTTGATTGATCCGACAACGCTGGAACTGACACTTGTCTCACCGGACGGAGACGAAAACTTCCCGGGTAATGTGACAGCTAAAGTGACTTACAAACTGACTGAAGACAACGCTATCGACATCAAATATAGCGCAACTACCGATAAAAAGACGATCATCAATATGACCAACCACTCTTACTTCAACCTGGCAGGTGATCCGTCAAAAGCTTCAACCGACAATATATTGTATGTGAACGCAGACTATTATACTCCGGTAGACAGTACCTTTATGACTACAGGCGAAATCGCTCCGGTGAAAGACACTCCGATGGACTTCACCACTCCGAAAGCTGTAGGTAAAGAGATCGACAACTACGATTTCGTTCAACTGAAGAACGGAAAAGGATATGACCACAACTGGGTACTCAACACAAAGGGAGATCTTTCGCAAGTTGCTGCAAAACTCACCTCACCTGAAAGCGGTATTACTCTGGAAGTATATACCAACGAACCGGGTGTACAGGTTTACACAGGAAACTTCCTCGACGGAACCGTAACCGGAAAGAAAGGCATCGTTTACAACCAACGTGCTTCTGTGTGTCTGGAGACACAACATTATCCTGACAGCCCTAACAAGGCAGACTGGCCTTCTGTTGTACTGGAACCGGGACAAACTTATAATAGTGAATGTATTTTCAAATTCTCTGTAGAGAAATAATATTAACTCATAAATCATATTTATTGTGGAAGCATTAGATTGGCTAGTAATCGGAGTCTTTTTTCTGGCTCTGATCGGTATTATTGTTTGGGTAGTCAGACAAAAACAAAATGACTCGGCAGATTATTTCTTGGGCGGACGCGACGCAACATGGCTTGCGATCGGTGCCTCTATTTTC
The DNA here is from genome assembly GCF_003602935.1 of Bacteroides sp. AM54-2NS. Taxonomy (NCBI): domain Bacteria; kingdom Pseudomonadati; phylum Bacteroidota; class Bacteroidia; order Bacteroidales; family Bacteroidaceae; genus Bacteroides; species Bacteroides sp. AM54-2NS. Next base: position 14,956 of record NZ_QTMZ01000024.1, on the reverse strand, counting down.
GCATCCAACATCGGTTCGGAACACTTGATCGGACTGGCAGGAGCCGGTGCATCCAGTGGTATGGCTATGGCACACTGGGAAATTCAGGGATGGATGATCTTGATTCTGGGATGGGTGTTTGTACCCTTCTACACACGAAGCATGGTATATACAATGCCGGAATTTCTGGAACGCCGCTATAATCCTCAATCACGTACCATCCTGTCGGTCATCTCTTTGGTAAGTTATGTGTTAACCAAAGTAGCTGTGACTGTATATGCCGGTGGTCTTGTATTCCAACAAGTATTCGGTATCAAAGAGCTTTGGGGAATTGATTTCTTCTGGATTGCAGCTATCGGTCTGGTAGTGTTAACTGCACTTTATACGATCTTCGGTGGTATGAAATCAGTTCTTTACACTTCTGTTCTTCAAACCCCTATCCTACTGCTAGGATCATTAATAATTCTGGTACTCGGCTTCAAAGAATTAGGTGGATGGGACGAAATGATGAGAGTCTGTGGGGCTGTTACCGTAAATGATTACGGTGATACAATGACTAACCTGATCCGTAGCAATGATGATGCAAACTTCCCTTGGTTGGGCGCTTTGATCGGTTCGGCTATTATCGGTTTCTGGTACTGGTGTACCGACCAGTTCATCGTTCAACGTGTACTTTCAGGTAAAAATGAAATGGAAGCTCGTCGTGGTACTATTTTCGGTGCTTATCTGAAATTGTTGCCTGTATTCCTTTTCTTGATTCCTGGTATGATCGCATTTGCATTACATCAAAAATATATCGGTGCCGGTGGCGAAGGTTTCTTGCCGATGCTGGCCAACGGAACAGCAAATGCTGATGCCGCTTTCCCGACATTAGTAGCCAAATTACTTCCTGCCGGTGTGAAAGGTTTGGTAGTATGTGGTATTCTTGCCGCCTTGATGAGTTCTCTTGCATCTCTGTTTAACTCGTCAGCCATGCTGTTTACTATCGACTTCTACAAACGTTTCAGACCGGAAACTCCGGAGAAGAAACTGGTAGGTATCGGTCAGGTTGCAACGGTTGTAATCGTTATTTTAGGTATTCTCTGGATTCCTATCATGCGTAGTGTAGGCGATGTACTTTATACTTATTTGCAGGACGTTCAATCCGTACTGGCACCAGGTATCGCTGCGGCTTTCTTACTGGGTATCTGTTGGAAACGTACTTCCGCCCAGGGTGGTATGTGGGGATTGATTGCTGGTATGGTAATCGGTTTAACTCGCCTCGGTGCAAAAGTATATTATAGCAATGCAGGTGAAGTAGCAGATTCTACATTCAAATATTTGTTCTATGATATGAATTGGTTATTCTTCTGTGGATGGATGTTCTTGTTCTGCATTATTGTAGTAATCGTAGTCAGCCTGGCAACCAAAGCTCCGACTGCAGAAAAGATTCAGGGACTGGTATTCGGTACGGCTACCAAAGAACAAAAAGCTGCTACACGTGCTAGCTGGAATCACTGGGATATTATTCATACTGTAATTATCCTGGCTATTACAGGTGCTTTCTACTGGTATTTCTGGTAAAAAATAAGCCCTTCCTTCAATCTTCTCTTTGGGAAAGGTTGAAGGAAGCTAAAAATAGTCTTGCCAACGGAAAGACTGGTTTATTATAACTAAAATCACAATCTAAATGGATAAAGATAATTCACAAGAGTCAATGATAAGCTCAAACTCCCTCTCTTTTGGAAAGAACCGGGGGGAGGCTTATTATAGCTCGAATCCCACCTTTTATGTCGGCATCGACTGTATCATCTTTGGTTTCAACGAAGGGGAAATCAGCTTGCTATTGTTGAAGAGAAACTTCGAGCCGGCAATGGGTGAATGGTCACTGATGGGAGGATTTGTGCAAAACAATGAAAGTGTGGATGATGCCGCCAAACGTGTATTGCATGAGCTTACCGGACTGGAAAACGTTTACATGGAACAGGTAGGAACTTTCGGAGCAATCGACCGCGATCCGGGTGAACGGGTTATCTCCGTGGCTTACTATGCATTGATTAACATCAATGAGTATGACCGAAAACTGGTTCAGAAGCACAATGCTTACTGGGTGAATATGAACGAACTTCCCCCGCTTATCTTCGACCATCCTGAAATGGTAGAAAAAGCACGGGAACTGATGAAACAGAAAGCATCCGTAGAACCTATCGGATTCAATCTGCTTCCGAAACTCTTTACATTATCCCAATTACAAAGTTATATGAGGCCATTTACGGTGAAACAATGGATAAACGGAACTTCCGTAAAAGAGTGGCTGAAATGGATATATAGAAAAGACTGATAAAATTGATAAACTGGGTTCCAAACGGGGCGCTGCCTTGTATAAGTTCAACGGCAAGGCTTACCGCAAAGACCCGAAATTTAAAATATAATCATTATGCTGGAAGAACTAAAAGAAAAAGTATTTCATGCCAATCTTGAATTGGTAAAGCATGGATTAGTCATCTTTACCTGGGGCAATGTCTCTGCTATCGACCGTGAAAGCGGATTGGTAGTAATCAAACCCAGTGGTGTAAGTTATGATGATATGAAAGCCGAAGATATGGTAGTAGTGGATTTGGATGGCAAGGTCGTTGAAGGACGACTGAAGCCATCCTCGGATACTCCTACTCACGTAGTACTTTACAAAGCATTTCCGGAGATTGGCGGAGTGGTACACACCCACTCTACTTATGCGACTGCCTGGGCACAGGCGGGATGCGACATTCCGAACATCGGAACGACTCACGCGGATTATTTCCATGACGCCATTCCCTGCACGGCAGATATGACGGAAGCGGAAGTGAAAGGCGCTTACGAACTGGAAACCGGTAATGTGATAGTGAAACGTTTTGAAGGATTGAATCCTGTACATACACCGGGAGTATTGGTGAAGAATCACGGTCCTTTCTCTTGGGGAAAAGATGCGCACGATGCTGTACACAACGCCGTGGTAATGGAACAGGTAGCCAAAATGGCAAGTATCGCTTATGCGGTAAACCCGAATTTAACAATGAACCCATTGCTGGTAGAAAAACATTTCAGCCGCAAGCATGGTCCGAATGCTTATTATGGACAGTAACAATTAAAAAAACAAATATTAAAAATTAAAGCAATAACATTATGAATAACGTATTTGATCAATATGAAGTATGGTTCGTAACAGGAGCACAGCTTCTGTACGGAGGTGACGCAGTAATCGCAGTAGACGCACATTCTAATGAAATGGTAAACGGACTGAATGAATCCGGTAAACTCCCTGTCAAGGTGGTATACAAAGGTACTGCCAACTCTTCTAAAGAAGTGGAAACTGTATTCAAAGCAGCCAATAACGATGAAAAATGTATCGGTGTAATCACTTGGATGCATACTTTCTCTCCTGCTAAGATGTGGATTCATGGTCTGCAACAGTTGAAGAAACCATTGTTACACCTGCACACACAGTTCAACAAGGAAATTCCTTGGGATACAATGGACATGGACTTCATGAACCTGAACCAGTCTGCTCACGGTGACCGCGAATTCGGACATATCTGTACCCGTATGCGCATCCGTCGTAAAGTAGTGGTAGGTTACTGGAAAGAGGAAGACACTTTGCACAAGATCGCTGTCTGGATGCGTGTTTGTGCCGGTTGGGCAGACTCACAAGATATGCTGATTATCCGTTTCGGCGACCAGATGAACAATGTAGCTGTAACCGACGGTGATAAAGTGGAAGCTGAACAACGTATGGGTTACCATGTAGATTATTGCCCGGTAAGCGAATTGATGGAATACCACAAAGAAATCAAGAATGAAGATGTAGATACGTTGGTAGCTACCTACTTCAAAGAATACGACCACGATGCTTCTTTGGAAGACAAATCGACTGAAGCTTATCAAAAAGTATGGAATGCCGCTAAAGCAGAACTTGCCATGCGTGCTATCCTGAAAGCTAAAGGTGCTAAAGGATTTACGACCAACTTCGACGATTTGGGCGACATCGAATACAATGGTTTCGATCAGATCCCGGGGCTTGCTTCACAACGTCTGATGGCGGAAGGTTACGGATTCGGCGCTGAAGGAGACTGGAAATCGGCTGCTCTTTACCGTACGGTATGGGTAATGAATCAGGGACTTCCCAAAGGTTGTTCATTCTTGGAAGACTATACACTGAACTTCGACGGTGCCAACAGCTCTATCCTGCAGTCACACATGTTGGAAATCTGCCCGCTTATCGCAGCCAACAAACCTCGCCTGGAAGTACACTTCCTCGGTATAGGTATCCGCAAAAGCCAGACAGCAAGATTGGTATTTACTTCAAAGACAGGCGCAGGATGCACTGCTACAGTAGTAGATATGGGTAACCGCTTCCGTCTGATTGTGAACGATGTGGAATGTATCGAACCGAAACCGCTGCCTAAGTTGCCGGTTGCTTCTGCTCTCTGGATTCCGATGCCTAACCTCGAAGTAGGTGCAGGTGCATGGATCCTGGCTGGTGGAACTCACCACTCTTGCTTCTCTTACGACCTGACAGCAGAATATTGGGAAGATTATGCTGAAATCGCAGGTATCGAAATGGTACATATCAACAAGGATACTACGATCAGCTGCTTCAAGAAAGAACTGCGCATGAACGAAGTGTATTACATGTTGAATAAAGCGCTTTGCTAAAAAGCCGATCTCTCAAGTTTCGCAAGAGCTTAATCCAATTATTAAGTACCTGCGAAACTTGATTTTTTCTATCATTATCGTTATACCTTAAAATATTGATTTCAACATGAAATTAGATGCAAAATCAACCATCGAAGCAGGCAAAGCCATTCTTGGTATAGAACTGGGGTCAACACGAATTAAAGCAGTTTTGATTGACCAAGAAAACAAGCCTATTGCTCAAGGTAGCCACACTTGGGAAAACCAGTTAGTTGACGGACTTTGGACTTATAATATTGAAGCTATCTGGTCGGGACTGCAAGATTGCTATGCTGACCTTCGCGCTAACGTAAAGAACTTATATGGCATAGAGATTGAGACGCTGGCTGCTATCGGTGTCAGCGCCATGATGCATGGTTATATGCCGTTCAATAAAAAAGAAGAAATCCTCGTGCCTTTCCGCACTTGGAGAAATACGAATACAGGTCGGGCAGCAGCAGCCTTATCAGAACTGTTTGTCTACAACATTCCGCTGCGATGGAGCATTTCTCATTTGTACCAGGCTATCCTGGACAATGAAGCACATGTGAATGACATTGATTTCCTGACTACTCTGGCAGGTTATGTGCATTGGCAGATAACTGGCGAAAAGGTATTGGGTATCGGTGACGCATCGGGTATGCTCCCTATCGATCCGACAACCCACAACTATTCGGCTGAAATGGTGGCTAAGTTCGATAAATTGATTGCTCCGAAAGAATATAGCTGGAAACTGGAAGATATTCTGCCTAAAGTATTGTCGGCAGGTGAAAATGCTGGTGTCCTTACTCCGGAAGGAAGTAAAAAGCTCGATGTATCGGGTCATTTGAAGGCAGGAATACCGGTTTGTCCGCCGGAAGGAGACGCAGGTACCGGAATGGTGGCAACCAATGCAGTCAAACAACGCACCGGAAATGTATCGGCAGGTACTTCTTCATTCTCTATGATCGTATTGGAGAAAGATTTGTCGAAGCCATACGAAATGATTGACATGGTGACCACTCCTGACGGAAGTCTGGTAGCATGGTGCATTGCAACAACTGTACTTCTGATCTCAACGCATGGGTCAACCTGTTCAAGGAATATCAGGAGCTTCTGGGCATACCTGTAAATATGGATGAAATCTATAGCAAACTTTACAATATTGCGCTCACCGGTGATACCGATTGCGGAGGTTTGCTTTCATACAATTATATTTCAGGCGAACCTGTAACTGGATTTGCTGACGGAAGACCGTTGTTTGTACGTTCGGCAAATGACAAATTCAACCTGGCAAACTTTATGCGGACTCACCTGTATGCTTCAGTAGGAGTACTCAAGATTGGCAACGATATCCTGTTCAACGAAGAAAAAATCAAAGTGGACAGAATTACTGGTCACGGAGGATTATTCAGAACCAAAGGAGTAGGTCAAAGAATACTTGCTGCAGCTATCAACTCGCCTATTTCTGTGATGGAAACAGCCGGCGAAGGTGGTGCCTGGGGTATTGCCCTGTTAGGTTCTTACCTCGTGAACAATGAAAAGAAACAATCTCTTGCCGATTTTCTGGATGAAAGTGTATTTGTCGGTGACGCGGGTATCGAGGTATCACCTACGCCCGAAGATGTAGCCGGCTTCAATACATACATCGAAAACTATAAGGCAGGATTGCCTATCGAAGAGGCAGCAGTCAAATTTAAATAATTGACAGTCGGCAATCCATTGTTGTTCATCAAAGATTGTCGATAAATCGCTGTTTATCAAGAGTCAATTCTAACTAAGTACAAACATTAATTATCTCCACCCCTCTCCTCTTTTGGAGAGGGAGATGGGGAGACTATTATCATGAAAACCACCTCGTTCATACTTGCACTTGTCCTGTCCACCTTACTGGGCAAAGCTCAAAACGCCCCACAAGTGTCTTACTTCCCTTTACAGAATGTGAAACTATTGGATAGTCCGTTTCTGCAAGCTCAACAGACTGATTTACATTACATACTTGCATTAGATCCCGACCGTCTGCTCGCTCCTTTTCTCCGCGAAGCAGGGTTACAGCCTAAAGCCCCCAGCTACACCAATTGGGAAAATACCGGATTGGACGGACATATCGGCGGACATTATTTATCCGCACTTTCCATGATGTATGCCGCCACCGGAGATACCGCAGTCTATAATCGCCTCAACTACATGCTGAATGAGTTGAACCGGGCACAGCAAACTGTCGGCACAGGATTCATCGGAGGAACTCCGGGAAGCCTTCAACTTTGGAAAGATATAAAAGCAGGAAAGATCCGTGCCGGAGGTTTCGACCTTAACGGCAAATGGGTGCCTCTATACAACATACATAAGACTTACGCCGGATTGCGGGATGCATACCTCTATGCAGGAAGCGACCTTGCACGCCAAATGCTTATCGCTTTTACAGATTGGATGATCGATATCACTTCCGGCTTGAGCGACGAACAAATGCAGGATATGCTTCGTAGCGAACATGGCGGATTAAACGAAACGTTCGCTGACGTGGCCGAAATCACAGGCGACAAGAAGTATCTGGAACTGGCACGCCGTTTCTCTCACAAGCTTATCTTAGACCCGCTTATCAAAGAGGAAGACAAATTGACGGGAATGCACGCCAACACACAGATTCCAAAAGTGATCGGCTACAAGCGAATAGCCGAAGTGTCACAAGACGACAAGACTTGGAATCATGCTGCAGAATGGGATCATGCCGCCCGCTTTTTCTGGAACACGGTAGTCAATCACCGTTCTGTCTGCATCGGAGGAAATAGCGTCCGCGAACATTTCCATCCGTCGGATAACTTCACGTCCATGCTGAACGACGTTCAAGGACCGGAGACCTGTAATACTTACAACATGCTCCGTCTTACTAAAATGCTTTATCAGAATTCTCACAATCCGAATCAAACAAACGAACCTGATCCCAACTACGTAAACTATTACGAACGTGCGCTTTACAATCATATTCTAGCGTCACAAGAGCCGGATAAAGGTGGATTTGTCTACTTCACTCCTATGCGTCCGGGACACTATCGTGTGTACTCACAACCGGAAACATCCATGTGGTGCTGTGTAGGTTCAGGCTTGGAGAACCATACCAAATACGGCGAATTTATCTATGCGTATCGGAAAGACACTCTTTATGTCAATCTCTTCATTCCTTCACAACTGACCTGGAAAGAGCAAGGCATTATTTTGACACAGGAAACCCGTTTCCCCGATGACGACAAGGTAACTTTGCGAATAGATGAAGCGCCTAAGAAAAAACGTACTTTAATGATACGTATTCCGGAATGGGCGAACCAATCCAAAGGATATAGCGTCAACATCAATGGAAAAAGAAAAATATTCGTTATGGCAAAAGGTAACCAATATCTTCCTCTCTCCCGCAAATGGAAAAAAGGGGATGTCATTACTTTCCACTTGCCTATGAAAGTCAGCGTGGAACAGATTCCCGACAAGAAAGATTATTATGCTTTCTTATATGGTCCAATCGTTCTTGCAGCTTCCACAGGCACTGAACATCTTGATGGTTTATATGCCGATGACAGCCGTGGCGGACATATCGCTCATGGCAAACAAATTCCTTTGCAAGAAGTTCCGATGCTGATAGGAAATCCAGATTCAATCTGCAAGTCTCTTCAGAAAGAACAGAATAGCCGGATTACTTTCAGCTATAACGGAGAGGTTTATCCTGCACAAGACAAGGCATTGGAACTCGTTCCGTTCTTCCGCCTGCACAATTCCCGTTATGCCGTTTATTTCCGGCAGGCAAGCGAAGAGCAGTTTAAAGCGATCCAGGAAGAGATGGCAACGGCTGAACGAAAAGCAACGGAATTGGCTAATCAAACCATTGACCTTATCTTCCCCGGTGAACAGCAACCGGAGTCTGACCATGGCATCCAGTATGAGCAGGCAGAAACAGGAACGAATAAAGACCGGCATTTCCGTCGCGCCAAAGGTTGGTTCGGCTATCAGCTGAAAGTGAAAGAGGAAGCAAGCCGCATACTGATTACAATACGGAAAGATGACCGCAATAAAGTGGCTATTCTTTTGAATAACGAAAAGTTGGCTGTTCATCCGACTATCAGTGAAGCAGATAAAGACGGTTTCATTACTCTTTCTTATGTTCTGCCTCAAAAACTGAATACGGGTAGTTGTCCGATACGTTTTATCCCTGACGGGACGGAATGGACCTCTGCCGTTTATGAAGTTCGTTTACTAAAATAATCATTAAACAAATACCATTTATGAAAGCAAAACTATTAGTCAGCACGGCTTTTCTGGCAGCATCTGTATCTCTTTCTGCACAAAAGAGTGCTACCATAACCGTACATGCCGACCAAGGCAAAGAAATCATACCGAAGGAAATTTACGGCCAGTTTGCCGAACACCTGGGTTCATGTATCTACGGCGGTCTTTGGGTAGGCGAAAACTCGGATATTCCTAATATCAAGGGATATCGCACAGACGTATTCAATGCACTGAAAGACTTGTCCGTTCCCGTTCTTCGCTGGCCGGGCGGATGCTTTGCCGATGAATACCACTGGATGGACGGCATTGGTCCGAAAGAGAACCGTCCGAAGATGGTGAACAACAACTGGGGCGGAACCATTGAAGACAACAGTTTCGGAACGCACGAGTTTTTGAATCTTTGCGAAATGCTGGGTTGCGAACCATACGTGAGTGGAAATGTAGGTAGCGGCACAGTGGAAGAGCTTGCCAAATGGGTAGAATATATGACTTCTGATGGAGACTCGCCTATGGCCAACCTTCGCCGTAAGAATGGTCGCGACAAAGCATGGAAATTGAAATATCTCGGCGTAGGAAATGAAAGCTGGGGATGCGGTGGCAGTATGCGTCCGGAATATTACGCAGACTTATATCGTCGTTATTCTACTTATTGCCGCAATTATGACGGCAACCGTCTGTTCAAGATTGCCAGTGGCGCAAGTGACTATGATTACAAATGGACAGATGTATTGATGAATCGCGTAGGACACCGGATGGACGGTCTTTCTCTGCACTATTATACCGTAACCGGATGGAGTGGCAGCAAAGGATCAGCCACTCAATTCAACAAGGATGATTATTACTGGACGATGGGCAAATGTCTGGAAGTGGAAGATGTACTCAAGAAACATTGTACCATCATGGACAAATATGACAAGGACAAGAAAATCGCTCTTTTACTGGACGAATGGGGAACCTGGTGGGATGAGGAACCCGGAACCATCAAAGGACATCTGTATCAGCAGAACACGTTGCGTGATGCTTTCGTGGCTTCTTTAAGTCTTGATGTATTCCACAAATATACAGACCGCCTGAAGATGGCAAATATCGCACAAATTGTCAACGTACTTCAATCGATGATTCTGACGAAAGACAAAGAAATGGTGTTAACGCCTACTTATTATGTCTTCAAGATGTATAAAGTACACCAGGATGCCACTTATCTTCCTATCGACCTGACTTGCGAAAAGATAAGTGTACGTGATAACCGCACTGTACCGATGGTGAGCGCCACAGCTTCCAAAAACAAAGATGGGGTGATCCATATTTCTCTTTCCAATGTAGATGCTGATGAAGCGCAGGAAATCACCATCAATCTGAGTGATACGAAAGCCAAGAAAGCTATTGGAGAGATTCTGACCGCTTCCAAACTGACCGATTACAATTCTTTTGAAAAACCTAATATTGTAAAACCGGCACCTTTCAAAGAGGTAAAAATCAATAAAGGTACAATGAAGGTAAAACTTCCTGCTAAGTCCATTGTTACTTTAGAGTTACAGTAATTTTAGAGCAATTACTTATTGTATCACAAACAAGAAGACCGTAAAATTGTCGATAAAAAAGATAGCTCTTTTGGATTGTTAAATCCACATAAAGAGTTATCTTTGCGAACAATCTGACAGAAATCAATTAAATTTTAATGATATGAACGATAACAAACTTATGAATCGTGCAGCGGATAACATCCGTATTCTTGCTGCTTCAATGGTTGAGAAAGCCAATTCCGGTCACCCGGGTGGCGCCATGGGTGGTGCTGATTTTGTAAATGTACTCTTCTCTGAGTTTCTAGTATACGATCCTGAAAATCCCCGTTGGGAAGGACGTGACCGCTTCTTCCTCGACCCGGGCCACATGTCTCCGATGCTTTATTCTACGTTGGCATTGACAGGAAAATTCACGCTGGACGAGCTGAAAGAATTCCGTCAATGGGGAAGCCCTACTCCGGGACATCCTGAAGTGGACATCATGCGTGGCATCGAAAATACTTCCGGTCCGCTGGGACAGGGACACACTTTTGCAGTAGGTGCTGCTATCGCTGCCAAATTCTTGAAAGCCCGTTTCGACGAGGTGATGAATCAGACCATTTACGCTTACATCTCTGACGGTGGTATTCAGGAAGAAATCTCTCAAGGTTCCGGACGTATTGCCGGTGCACTGGGATTGGACAACCTGATTATGTTCTATGACTCCAACGATATTCAGCTTTCTACAGAAACGAAAGACGTAACCGTTGAAGACACTGCCATGAAATATGAAGCATGGGGATGGAACGTACTTAATATCAACGGTAATGATCCTGACGAAATCCGTGTGGCAATCAAAGAAGCACAAGCTGAAAAAGAACGTCCGACACTGATTATCGGTAAAACCGTAATGGGTAAAGGTGCACGCAAGGCAGACGGCAGCAGCTATGAAGCTAACTGCGCTACACACGGTGCTCCTCTCGGTGGCGACGCTTATGTAAATACAATCAAGAATCTGGGTGGTGATCCTACTAACCCGTTTGTTATATTCCCGGAAGTAGCCGAACTGTATGCAAAACGTGCAGAAGAACTGAAGAAGATCGTTGCTGAAAAGTATGCAAAGAAAGCTGCATGGGCGAAAGCAAACCCGGAACTGGCAGCAAAACTGGAACTCTTCTTCTCGGGCAAAGCTCCGAAAGTGGACTGGGCTGCTATCGAACAGAAAGCAGGTAGCGCTACTCGTGCTGCATCTGCAACCGTATTGGGCGCACTTGCTACACAGGTAGAAAACATGATCGTTGCTTCGGCCGACCTTTCTAACTCTGACAAGACTGACGGTTTCCTGAAAAAGACTCATTCTTTCAAGAAAGGTGATTTCAGCGGAGCATTCTTCCAAGCAGGTGTATCTGAATTGTCAATGGCTTGTATCTGTATCGGTATGTCTCTCCACGGTGGTGTGATCGCTGCTTGCGGTACATTCTTCGTATTCTCCGATTACATGAAACCTGCCGTACGTATGGCTGCTTTGATGGAACAACCGGTGAAATTCATCTGGACACACGACGCATTCCGCGTAGGTGAAGACGGTCCTACTCACGAACCGGTAGAACAGGAAGCACAAATCCGCCTGATGGAAAAACTGAAAAATCATAAGGGACACAACTCTATGTTGGTACTTCGTCCGGCTGATGCAGAAGAGACAACCATCGCTTGGAAACTTGCTATGGAAAATATGTCTACTCCGACAGGATTGATCTTCTCTCGCCAGAATATTGTCAATTTACCGGCAGGAACAGATTACGAACAAGCAGCCAAGGGTGCTTATATCGTAGCAGGTTCCGACGAAAATCCGGATGTTATCCTGGTAGCTTCAGGTTCTGAAGTGTCTACATTGGTAGCCGGCACAGAGTTGCTTCGCAAAGATGGCGTGAAGGTACGCATTGTATCTGCTCCGTCTGAAGGTCTGTTCCGCAACCAACCGAAAGAATATCAGGAAGCTATCCTTCCGGCAGATGCGAAGATTTTCGGTATGACTGCCGGCCTGCCTGTCACTCTTCAAGGTCTGGTAGGTTGCCACGGTAAAGTTTGGGGATTGGAATCTTTCGGTTTCTCTGCTCCTTATAAAGTATTGGATGAGAAACTTGGATTTACTGCCGAGAACGTATATAACCAAGTAAAAGCAATGCTCTAATGAAAACAATCGGATTAGCATGCGACCATGCCGGTTTTGAACTGAAAGAATATGTTCGCGGCTGGCTGGAAGCAAAAGGCTGGGCTTACAAGGATTTCGGAACTAACTCTACCGCAAGCGTAGACTATCCGGATTATGCTCATCCGCTGGCTCTTGCAGTGGAATCGGGAGAATGTTATCCCGGTATCGCTATCTGCGGCAGTGGAAACGGAATCAATATGACGCTGAACAAGCACCAAGGGGTTCGTGCTGCTCTCTGCTGGAATGCAGAAATCGCACACCTAGCTCGTCAGCACAATGACGCTAATGTACTGGTTATGCCGGGACGCTTCATCAGCACTGAAGAAGCGGACATGATTTTGACAGAGTTCTTCTCTACCAAATTTGACGGTGGCCGTCATCAGAATCGTATTGATAAGATTCCGGTAAAATAAAGCTCGAAGATAAATCAAATAGGTGTAAAGCTGCCCTTCAGAAAGAAGAGCAGCTTTATTTTTATACCGGTATCAGATTTTATCATATACGAGATTACAAAAGAAGGGCAACTTCGTCTTTATTACAAGACGATATTAAAAAACTGAAATTATGGGTAAACTGAATATGAAAGAATGGATCAGCCAAACGATCCAGCGTAAGGAAACGATTGCAATTCCGATCATGACACATCCGGGTATCGAATTTATCGGGAAAACGGTGCATGATGCGGTAACAAACGGACAGGTTCATTATGAGGCTATCAAAGCTCTTTGTGACAAGTATCCGGCTGCGGCAGCAACCGTTATCATGGATCTGACGGTAGAAGCGGAAGCTTTCGGGGCAGAGATTATCTTTCCGGAAAATGAGGTGCCCAGTGTGTCCGGCCGTTTACTGGCGGATGAAGCTGCTATTGAAAAGCTGGAAGTTCCGGCATTGAATAAAGGAAGAATCCCTGAATACCTTAAAGCAAATATGCTGACAGCCAGAAATGTTACAGACCGTCCGGTTTTTGCCGGTTGCATCGGTCCTTATTCGCTGGCCGGACGTTTGTATGATATGTCGGAGATCATGATGCTGATTTATATTAATCCCGATGCAGCCAATACGTTATTAAGAAAATGCAGTGACTTCATCACCCGCTATTGCATGGCATTGAAAGCAACTGGTGTGAACGGTGTAGTCATGGCTGAACCTGCTGCAGGACTGTTATCCAACGAAGATTGCCTGCAATATTCTTCTTTATTCGTGAAAGAAATAATAGAGAAGGTACAGGATAATCACTTTGCCGTAGTACTTCATAATTGCGGAAACACAGGGAATTGCACGCAAGCGATGGTTTATACCGGTGCAGCTGCTTATCACTTCGGGAATAAAATTAAGATGGAGGAAGCGTTGAAAGAGGTTCCGGCCGATGCACTGGCAATGGGAAATCTGGACCCGGTGAGCCTTTTCAAGATGGCAGGTCCGGAGACTATGAAGGAAGCGACTTTGCAACTATTGGAGGCTACCCGTGCATATCCGAACTTCGTATTGTCAAGTGGTTGTGATATTCCGCCACATACGCCTTCTGTTAATATAGACGCACTTTATACCGCATTGGAAGAGTTCAATAATGGTTGAACAGGAACTTACTTACCAGAAACTGCAAATCCCATCGTCCGATATTTACGAGGCGATGGGATATAAAGATTCTATGCCGGATGGAATGGTCATAGAAGAAATAAATACGTTACTTGACCGTATCACTCCCCTTCTTCGTCCCCGTTTTTTCTTTTTCCTCACTGACGGACTGCTTAACATTGAAAAAGCAACACTGACTGTAAAAGATACGGTTCTCACAATCGGTAAAACCATTGCCCGCCAACTACGGGGTTCGGAAGCCTTTGCCTTTTTTACCGCCACTGCGGGAGTTGAATTTGAGAAGTTTCAACATCTGCTTCAGCAAGAGGACGACATGGTGAAAGTATATATAGCAGACTCATTGGGGAGCATCATTGCAGAAAAGACTGCTGATTGCATGGAAGAGGAGTTGGCTACATTTATCGAAAAGAGAGGTTGGAAGCACACTAACAGATACAGCCCCGGTTATTGCGGATGGCACGTATCGGAACAACAAAAACTATTCTCCTTATTTCCGGTCGCTTCGCCCTGTGGTATTCAGTTGACAGATTCCAGCCTGATGATTCCCATCAAATCTGTAAGTGGTATTATTGGAGTGGGTTCTCATGTCCGTAAGCTGGAATATACTTGCGGGCTGTGTACGTACGAAAATTGCTTTCGTAGAAAATAGTTTCACCACAGAGGACGCAGAGACACGGAGTCTTTTTATTATTAGATAATAATCTCTGCGTCCTCTGCGTCTCTGTGG